>NC_013895.2:603248-904873 GCF_000025225.2 Mageeibacillus indolicus UPII9-5 | reverse complement strand
CGAACGGTCGGGATTTGATATCCATGAGATAGAGGATTGCTGTGACGAGGTTGATGCTTTAATTGAACAAAAAGCTATTTTTCAACCTCCCGTAAAAATTTCAGTCGAGCAGCTTTATCCAGAAAAACCGATGATAAAGTCGATGTGCCTACACCTATCGCACGACTGCAACTTAAGATGTAAATATTGCTTCGCTGGCCAAGGAGACTACGGAACAGGTCATCGTTCTATGCTTGCTTTGGCTACTGGTAAGCGGGCAATAGATTTCTTAATTGAAGCATCGCGCAGCCGTCATAACTTAGACATAGATTTTTTCGGCGGAGAGCCTCTGCTTAATTGGCCGGTTGTAGTTGAGTTGACAAAGTATGCTGAGACGGAAGGACCTAAGCACAATAAGAATATACGCCTTACTCTGACGACCAATGCTACATTGCTGAATCAGGAAAAGATTGATTTCCTGAATGAGCACATGAAAAATGTTGTTTTGAGTATTGACGGAAGGCCGGAGACTAATGATAGGATGCGGCCAGCGACCGGAGGGCGTAGCTCTTACGCTTTAGTGATGCGAAATATAAAAAAGTTCGTTGCGCAACGTGGTAAGAAAGAATACTATGTGCGCGGTACTTATACGCATTTTAACACGGATTTTTCAAAAGATGTTTTGCATTTTGCCGATGAAGGATTGGAACAACTGTCGATGGAGCCGGTTGTGGCCCCGCCGGAAGTCGATTACAGTTTGAAGTTAAGCGATTTGCCGCAAATAGAAGCCGAGTATGAGAATTTGGCGCATGAATATTTGCGCTATAATGAAAAAGGAAGTAAGAATCCGTTTAACTTTTTCCATTTCAATATTGATTTGGAAGGTGGTCCTTGCTTGTATAAGCGCATGAAAGGGTGTGGTGTCGGGTCAGAATATTGCGCCGTTACCCCGGAGGGCGATATCTATCCTTGCCATCAATTTGTCGGCAACGATGCTTTCATAATGGGAAATGTTTGGGACAATCCTCCGATTCACAACCCGAAGCTTGAGGCGGCTTTTGCTGAAATAATGGTCCCCAATAAGCCTGATTGCGTAAAATGTTGGGCTAGATATTTTTGTAGTGGAGGCTGCGTAGCTAACGCTTATCATGACTCCGGCAGTTTGACGGGTTTGTATCGCTTAGGCTGCAGGTTACAGAAAAAGAGATTGGAATGTGCCCTTTGGGTGCAGGCAAAAAGACAACAGGAGAAGTTACGACAAACAGCCACTAATTGAGGTAATATTTTGACGAACGGCGGCAGAATACCCGAAACAATTATCGCAGATGTAAAACGCAGTAACGACATTGTTGCTGTGGTAGAGGAGTATGTTACTTTATCTAAAAAAACAGGCGCTAATTTTTTTGGGCTCTGCCCTTTTCATAATGAAGTTACTCCTTCTTTCAGCGTTGCTCCGGATAAGCAAATTTTTTATTGCTTCGGCTGTCATCGCGGCGGTGATGTGATCAAATTTATATCGGAAATTGAGAAACTTAATTATCCGGAAGCCATACGATTTTTAGCTAAGCGGGTTAATATAACCATCCCGGAGACTGATGTTTCACCTTATGATGCAAAAAGACGTTCTTTACAAAAACAAATAGAGTCCATGTACCTTGAAGCGGCAAAGTTTTATTATCGGGCCTTGGAGCGTGATCCTGAGCATACCGCCTTAAAGTACTGCGTGGCCAGAGGAATTACCCCGATTTCACGGCGAAGTTTTGGCATAGGCTTTGCGCCGAATACTTGGGATGCTTTGTATAAGCATTTTGAATTAAAGCACTTGACAAGGGATAAAGAAGCTTTAGAAAAATCAGGGCTATTTACCAAGAACAAGTACGGCGGTTACTGTGATCGAATGCGTAATCGATTGATTTTCCCTTTTTTTGACACCACCGGCAAAATCATTGCTTTTGGCGGACGAATCATGAATGCTGATAAGGCACAGGCAAAGTACCTTAATTCGCCTGAAACGCCTATATATACCAAGGGAGACCATCTTTACGGGTTGCATTTGGCTCGTAAAACGAAAAGCAATCACATTCTTTTGGTCGAAGGCTATATGGACGTTATCAGTGCCCATGCAGCAGGAGCTGATTTTACGGTTGCCTCTTTAGGGACTGCTTTAACCAAAAGGCAAGCTCGTATTTTGGGAAATTTGCATAAAACTATTACTTTGGCTTTTGATTCTGATGCGGCCGGTCAGTCTGCAATCATGCGTAGTATTGATATTTTAGCTGAAGAAGATATTCCAACAGATATTTTGCTTCTACCTGACGGAAAAGATCCGGATGAATACATCCGAAAAAACGGGGCGGCGGCCTTTTTAGGTTTGACACAAAAAACAGTTTCGGTGCTGGATTTTAAATTGCATTTAGCTAAAGAAAATGCCATTGTATCCGGCCAATTAGATAAGCGTCGTTATCAGGAAAATGTTTTTGCCATCTTGCGACAGGAAAAAAATTCTTTGCTTGTGGATTCAGTGCTTAATAATTTATCGATTGAACTTGGCTGTCGTTTACAGTTGCTCATCAATGACTACCAAGCTAAAAACCGAGATCCAGCCTTTATAAGGCAATTAACCAGCAATAAGGATAATTTTCCAGAACGCAAATCGGGCGAGGGAGTTGCCTCAACCTCAGATATCTCAAATTCTGTTCCGGAGACACTTGGCGATATTGAGTTGCAGCTTAATATAATATCAATAATCCTCTGTGTACCGGATTTGATCACCAAAGCCAAATTTTTGCCGCAAGCCGACGATTTCAGCGACCGAAGTTTGGGGTTGCTGTTCATGGCAATAAAGACTTTAGCTCCCGGAAAACCTGATTTCACTACATTGATCGGTTTAACCCAAGCTGTACGTGACTTCCCGGAGAGCTATTACAAGCGTATAATGGAAATATGTGTTAATTTTGAAATTTCTGCCGACACGGTGAAAAAACTGGAAAAGAACAGCCTAATTTTGATGCGAGATTCCGCTGCGGATAAGCTGAACCGGCTTGCACAGCGACTGCATCCAGATAACAAAATTGATGCTGGTTTAAAACAGGAGATTCAAACCTGGTCGCAAAAAATAATAGAATATAAGCAATTGATTGAACAGTATTAATGGAGGAAAAATGGACAAACCCGGAAATAATATTGAAGAAATCGTTAATGATTTAGTTAAAATTGCTAAATCAAACAACAATAAAATCAATGGTCAAGATATCTTGTCTAAGCTGGAAGCTATAGACTTCGACTTAGAAGCAAGTGACACGATATTTGAGCAACTCAAACAAAACGGTGTCGAAATTATAGAAGATGCAACTGTGGACGAGGACTTAAACATTGATGATTCATCTGATGTTATGAATGTCGATGATCCAGTAAGAATGTATCTTAAGGAAATTGGCAAGGTGCCGCTGCTAAATGCGGAAGAAGAAAAAGACTTGGCCAGAGCTATGAAAGAGGGCAGTCAAGAGGCGAAAGATAGGCTATGTGAAGCCAATCTTAGGTTGGTTGTCAGTATTGCCAAAAGGTATGTCGGCCGGGGTATGCAATTTTTGGATCTGATTCAAGAAGGCAACTTGGGACTTATCAAGGCAGTGGACAAATTTGATTATGAAAAAGGCTTTAAATTCAGTACATATGCTACATGGTGGATACGTCAGGCCATCACCCGTGCTATTGCCGACCAAGCTAGAACAATCCGTATACCGGTACACATGGTTGAAACCATAAATAAATTAATTCGTGTACAAAGACAGTTGCTGCAAGAATTGGGTCGTGAGCCGGAAGTAGAAGAATTAGCCCAAGAGATGGGGATAAGTCCTGAAAAAGTTCGTGAAATCCAAAAGATTTCTCAAGAGCCAGTTTCACTTGAGAAGCCTATCGGTGAAGAAGAGGACAGCCATTTGGGCGACTTTATTCCTGACGATGATGCACCTTCTCCCGCTGACCAAGCTGCGTTTACTTTGTTAAAAGAACAACTCTTGGAAATCCTTTCCGGCCTTACTCCGCGTGAAGAAAAAGTTTTACGCCTACGTTTCGGCTTAGATGACGGTCGCAGTCGTACGTTGGAAGAAGTAGGACGTGAGTTTAACGTTACGCGTGAAAGAATCAGACAAATTGAAGCTAAAGCCTTGCGCAAGATGCGTCACCCAAGTCGCAGCAAAAAATTGAAAGATTATTTGGACTGATGTCGAGAAAAATTCATTTGTCTGTCCGCATGCGAATGATTCTGGAAATGTTGCAACCCACACCGAGGTTATTGGATGTGGGTTGTGATCATGGTTATTTAAGTGTAGCTGCCGTCGAGCGGAACATTGCAGCCACAGCCGTTGCAATAGATGTGCGGAGCAAGCCGCTTGAAAAGGCTACAAATCTGATAAGTAAGTGTAATTTACAACATTTGATTACAACTGATCTTTCTGATGGTCTAAATAACATTGAGTTAAGTCGGCAGGATGCAATTATAATAGCCGGTATGGGTGGCATAGAAATCGGGGAAATTTTGCGCAGAACAGATTTGGCCGAGCGCAATAAGATAGGACAAGTTATTTTACATCCTACCCGTTCCGCCTACGAGTTAAGAAAGGTTTTGCAAGAATTGCACCTCGACATTGTAGATGAGCGACTTTGTCGTGAAAAAGAAAAAATTTATGTTATTATTAAAGCTGTACCGGTGGAAAGCAATCCTAATCCGTCAGCCCGATTAAGTGAGGCAGAATTATTTTTCGGTCCGTGTCTATGGCAAGAGCTTCAGACACAGCTTAAGTCGGAGCAAACCTTGGACACGCTAATGTTTGGATATTTGAATAATCGGTTAACTGCGCTCAATAATTTAAATTATAATACAGATTACAGACAGAGATGTGGATTAATTAGATTAGAATTGGAAGGTCTATACAATAGGTAACACGATTTTGCTGTGATTTGTGCGCAATTAAATTTTGGCAATTGGAGGCGACATGTTAGTAAAAGATATTTGTTCGGCAGTAGAAAATCTTGCTCCACTTCAACTGGCAGAAAAATGGGACAATTGCGGTCTGCTAATTGGTTCCACCGAAGCCCCAGTTTCTCGTGTGCTGCTTACATTGGATGTCACTTCCGAAGCTGTGGCACTGGCCGATCGGCTCGGTAGTGAAATGATTATTGCGCATCATCCGCTTATCTTCAATCCACTGCGTACTTTGCGTGATGAACCGCCAATAAATCATATAATATATAAGTGTATCAAAAACAACGTATCTGTATATGCTGCTCACACCAATTTAGACAGTGCTGTTGGTGGGGTGAGCGATGCTTTGGCTGCAGTTTTGAATTTAAAAGTGATAGATACACTGATCCCAAATTCACTTCCAATTTTCGCTGGTTTGACGGATGAAACCTCGCGGGGGACGGTAAATGAATATCTCAAGGATTTCATTGGGGCAAGCAGTAATGTTCTTCCCGGGCTCGGTCGTATAGCTGTTCCTCCTGAAAAAACACGTGCTAAGCCATTTTTACGTATGGTTAATAATAACTTGCAGTCAACCGGATGCATAATCAATTTTGATAAGGATAAAACTTATCGGAGAATTGCTATTTGGGGCGGAGCTTTTGATGAAATGGCGATTCCGGTTTGTATTGCCAAACAAATTGACTGTGTAGTTGCAGGGGAAATTAAACATAATCTTCTGTTGGCATTGGCGGAGTCAGGGATTCACGCAGTCGCTGTCGGACATGATGTAACTGAGCGAACGGTATTACCACGACTAATGCAATATCTGAAGTTAGCTATTCCAGACTGCCGGATTGCAATAAACAGCGGTTTGTCTTACAATAACTTGGTATACTGAGTAAGCTAGACAATCGCGGCTGGTCGTGCTCGTTGAGAACACGCATCAGATGAGGAAAGTCCGGGCTCCTTAGGGTAAGGATGCCGGGTAACTCCCGGTGAAGGCGACTTCAAGGAAAGTGCAACAGAAATATACCGCCTGCATTGGTTGATAACGTTATGTTTATCAGGGCAGGTAAGGGTGGAAAGGCGAGGTAAGAGCTCACCGGCAGCATGAAAACATGTATGCCCTGTAAACCCCATCCGGAGCAACACCGTGGCTGGCAATACGTGACCCGCGTGCCTATGGAGGTGGCTCAAGCGTAGGCGAAATCCTTCGCTTAGATAGATGATTGTCCAAGACAGAACCCGGCTTATCGGCTTACTCAGCTATCATTTTACTAACTCTCAGAAAATTTGCCCAAAATTTCAAACGGTAAACGTCAAATAATGTACATAAATAAAGGGCCTTAAGTAAGTGTCGCTGTCCGTTGTTTATGAACGCAAAAAGACGACCTGCCAAGCTCCGATTATTGGATTGACAGGTCGTTTTGATTTTTGTTTGCCTTACGTTCAGACAAGTTTATATAAGGCTAAAGATACCGGTGGATTGCAAAAACAGAACAAACAAGATTAATGGCAGGCCATACTTGGTCATCACCACATAAAGCCATTGCCGTGAGAATTTGGCACCACCAAGTTCCATTTCCTCTATAACCCACTTAGGTTTCATAACCCAACCGATAAAGATAGAAGAAATCAACGCGATAAGCGGCATCATGAAACTGTTGGAAACATAGTCCATTATGTCTAAGAGCTGACCGGTAAGGCCGTTTGGCAGCGGTATTTCAACGTAAAAGATATTGTAGCCGAGAGCAATTACAGCTGTAGCAACCAAATAAACGCCGGAGAGGGTAACTGCCGTTTTGCGACGATCTGTATGGAAAATTTCTATTACATTGGCAACTATAGATTCTAACACTGAAATACATGAAGTAAGAGCGGCAAAAGCAGCTAAGATGAAAAATACTAAACCGATTAAACGACCAGCGATATTCATGTGCAGAAAAACTTTAGGCAAAGAAATGAACATTAGACCTGGGCCGGCGCTCATCCCTTCCATCCCCAAAAATACATAAACTGCTGGGACGATCATAACTCCAGCCAAAAAGGCAACACCGGTGTCCATAATTTCAATAAAGGATACAGATTTGGCCAGATTGACATCTTTTTTAACATAAGAACCGTACGTTATCATAATACCCATAGAAACGCTGAGCGAGAAGAATAGCTGGCTCATGGCATCGAGGGAAATTTGCAAAAATCTTTTTATATTCATTCCTTTGAAATCAGGCTTAAGATAAAGTATGAGTCCATCTAAGCCGGTGCGGACATGACCGTCGGGTGTTTCGAGCCTCAAGGTCAAAGAATAAACTGCGATGATGATAATCATAACAAACAAAACCGGCATGATTAGCTTCGATACACGTTCAATACCTTTTTCGATACCGCCCAAAACAATAACAGCCGTTACGGCCATAAAAATCAGACCGTAAGTTACTGATCCAGTTGAAGTGATGAAAGAGGTGAAATAGTTATCTTGCGCCGCCAAATCGACTGTACCGTTAAAAAACATAAGGAGATATTTTAAAATCCAACCGCCGATTACAGCATAATATGTCATGATAATAACCGGTACCAAAAAGGTTAAAATACCCAAAAATGCCCATTTTTTATGCATTGTTTTGTAAGCGCGGATTGCACTCATTCCGGTTCTGCGGCCGATAGCGAGGTCAGTGGAAAGAAGCACAAAACCGGCGGTTAAAATTAAGACGAGGTATATAATCAGAAAAACTCCACCGCCATCTTTTGCCGCCAAATAGGGAAAACGCCAAAGATTTCCTACGCCTACAGCTGAACCCGCCGCTGCGAGAATAAAACCTAATTGTCCTGTAAATCCTGAGTGTTTTTTCATAAAACTTCTTCCTCGTTTCCGTTACGATATAGGCAGGGATTTTACCATAATTGTAGAGGCCGGGAAATACACATACAGTAAAATTCGAATTTAAATTTATTTTCATAAAAAACGTGTATTTATATGAATGAAAGTTAAACAAATGTGTTGATCGGATTTTCTTGAATTTTTTCCTGATTACAGTATAATCTCAGGTGTATATACAATTGTTTTCGCACGGTTTTTAAAGCTTAAACAATTCTCATCGAGGCCGATTTTGCTCTTTGAGGTGGAATATTTAGCAAAACTGTGCTACAGATTTCGATCACTGACAGGGCTATTTCTGGTTTATTTGACTTTCCACAAATTGTTAGATATAATTTGAATGTTATGTTCTAATGCTTTAGAACACGCACAATTTGACGTGAAAATGTAGTAAAGGAGTGATTTATATCGCACGGTCAATGGGACCTCGATTTAAGCAATCGAGAAGATTTGGAGTAAATATTTTTGGCAATCCTAACGAGTTGAAAAGAGGGCCAAAAAAGGATGGTAGGAAAAAAGAGTCTGAGTACGCTAAACAACTTAATGAAAAGCAGAAATTGAAGTTGTATTATGGTGTTTCGGAAAAGCAAATGCAAAACTGCATGCGCAAAGCTAAGAAACAAGCTCAACGTTCAGACATGATTTTGGGTGACATTTTGGTTACAACTTTGGAAAGACGTTTGGATAATCTGACCTATAGACTAGGTTTTGCGCGTTCATTGCGTCAGGCTCGTCAGATGGTTGTACACGGGCATATTGCGGTTAACGGTAAAAAAGTCGATATTCCGTCATTCGTATGTTCAGTCGGAGATGAAATCAGCGTACGTTCTAAAGCCAAAGAATTTGAACTGATCAAGGCAAATATGGAGGCAACCTCATTTGTAGTTCCATACCTGCAACTGAATAAGGAAAATTTGCAAGGCTTTTTGACAACCTATCCTCAACGGGCTGATGTACCGGTAGAGGTAGTAGAATCTCTCGTGGTTGAGTTCTACGCTAAGAAACTGTAATTTTAATCCGATTACCGGATACCGCAACCAGGTTCGGCGAATGTCCGACGTGCTACTTAGTTGCAGGCTTAAGGAGGAAATATGGACAAACAAAGAAAACAAGAAATAATAGAGACTTATGCCGTTCATGAAGGTGACACAGGTTCACCCGAGGTTCAAATTGCCATTTTGACTGAGCGAATTAATCACTTGACTGAGCATTTGAAACTTCATTTACAAGACCATCATTCACGTCGTGGGCTTTTAAAAATGGTAGGCCGCCGTCGTGCATTCTTGGATTATTTAGCCAAGATTGACATCGAGCGTTACCGTGCCATAGTCAAGAAATTGAACTTGAGAAAGTAATTGTGCCTAAAATTGGTGAGCAGCGATGCTCACCAATTTTAGTACTTGCAACAAAAAAATATTTAATAACTATAACGAAACAAATTGGCGTGACAGCTGTAGATAGTAGATTGAGAAGCTGATTTTACAGCTTTTGACTCTACGAATGCTACCGCCGTCACACTGTTTTAGGAGGTAAAATGGAAAAAATATTTAAGACAGAATTGGCCGGCCGAGACCTCATTGTTGAAACCGGGAAATTAGCTCAATTTGCCAACGGTTCATGCTTAATCCGTTATGGAAATACTGTGGTGCTAAGTACAGCAACCGCATCCAAGCAGCCACGCCCAGGCATCGACTTTTTCCCTTTGAGCGTTGACTATGAGGAAAAAATGTATGCCATAGGAAAGATTCCGCGAGGATTTATTAAGCGTGAAGGGCGCCCATCTGAGAAAGCCATTTTAACTTCGCGGGTTATTGATCGCCCAATGCGACCGCTGTTCCCCAAGGATTTGCGTAATGATGTGGCAGTAAATAATTTGGTTTTGGCAGTTGACCAAAATGCAAGTCCCGAGATTGCCGCGATGATCGGATCGTCAATTGCTGTCGCCATTTCCGATATACCTTGGCGCGGACCTATTTCCGGTGTGCAACTTGGATTGATTGACGGACAGGTAATCATCAATCCTAATGAAGAGCAGCGCAAACAGAGTCAGATGGCTGTAACTTTGGCCGGCACGGAAGAGAAAATTTGCATGATTGAAGCAGGGGCCGATGAAGTTCCGGAAGATGTTATGATGAATGCCTTGCTTGCCGGACATCAAGAAATTCAGAAAACTTGTCGCTTTATAAAATCAATTGTAGCTGAAATTGGCAAGCCTAAGTTTACTTACGAATCAGCCGCCGTACCGGAAGAAATAATGACTGAAGTCAAACAATTTGCTGCTGAAAAAATGAAACAGGCGGTTTTGGCGGTTGATAAAAATGAGCGCGATCAAAATATTGACGCTCTGACTGCTGAAATTAATGAACATCTTACAGCTATTAATGAAGAATGGGCTGCTTGGACCAATGACGCTGTTTATCAACTCGAAAAAAAGACTGTCCGTAATTATTTATTTCATGAGCATCGTCGTGTTGATGGACGTGGGATTGATGAAATCCGTCCTTTGAGTTGCGATGCTGGTATTTTGCCAATGGTACATGGTTCAGGTTTGTTCCAGCGTGGACAAACTCAGGTGCTGACAATTTGTACCCTAGGGCCACTGTCGAGTGCTCAAACCTTGGATGGCTTAGACAATGAAAAAGAAAAACGTTACATGCATCATTACAACATGCCGGGTTACAGCACAGGAGAAGCTAAGCCTAATCGTTCTCCGGGGCGACGCGAAATCGGACATGGTGCTTTAGCTGAGCGTTCACTTGTTCCTGTTTTGCCATCGGAAGAAGAATTCCCTTATGCTATTCGTACTGTATCTGAAATTATGATGTCCAACGGATCAACTTCCCAGGGATCAGTGTGCGCCAGTACACTGGCTTTGATGGACGCTGGCGTTCCGATTAAACGCCCGGTTGCTGGTATTTCCTGCGGATTGTTGGTAAATGAGGAAAATGATGAAGATTTTTTGGTCTTCATGGATATCCAAGGTATCGAAGATTTCTTCGGCGATATGGACTTTAAAGTGGCCGGAACTACTGAGGGCATAACATCAATACAGGTTGATATAAAAGTTGATGGACTTTCATATGACGTCATACGACAGGCTTTGGCAATTACCCGTAAAGGTAGGTTACAAATAATCAATGATATCATATTGCCGCGTTTGCCCGGACCGCGTGCCGAACTTTCGCAATATGCGCCGAAAATTTTGCAACTTTCCATTCCGGTAGATAAAATCCGTGAAGTAATAGGTCAAGGCGGTAAAGTAATTAATAAAATCATCGCCGATACCGGGGTCGCAATTGACATCGAAGAGGATGGAAGGGTGTTTATCTCGGCGGTTGACTTAGAGCAAGGTAACAAAGCATTAAAGATTATAAATGGAATTGTCAATGATCCTGAGCCGGGTCAAGTCTTTACCGGTAAAGTAACTCGCCTGATGAATTTTGGTGCTTTTGTGGAATTTTTGCCTGGTAAAGAAGGCCTTGTTCATATTTCAAAAATGGCTTGGCAACATGTCGAAAAAGTTGAAGATTGCGTTAAAGAAGGAGACATTGTAACAGTTAAAGTCATCGAAATTGATGCACAAGGTAGAATAAATCTTTCAATGCGTGATTGTTTGCCGAAACCGGAAGGCTATCAAGAAGAAAAGGAGCGTGATCACGAGCGTATAAAACGTCCTCATGGTGATCGCGAACATGGTGGTAGCCGTGGAAGACGCAATGAAGGTCGCGATGATCGCAACTCTTTCAATTCTCTCGGCCGATTTAGAGATTGAATTGGTGCTGATTCTTGACAAAAAATTATCGCTAATATAGAATGGTTGGAGTGATTCGGGGTGTAGCTCAGGTGGCTAGAGTGCTTGCTTGGGGTGCAAGAGGTCGCAAGTTCAAGTCTTGTCACTCCGACCATTGCCACAAGGTAACTTGCCTTGTGGCTTTTTATTGCATATTTATACCGATTTTACCTGAATACGTTACATTTTTTTTTACATATTTGCTTTGGTATAGTGGTGAAACTATGGTATAATCACATTAATTCAATAATTTTGGAGGACTTATGAAAGATAAAAAGTTTACCGTTATAATATCCGTGTCGGTTGTTATTTTTCTCGGACTCGTTGCGGGAATATTTCTGGCAATGAATAAACCCAGCAAACAGTCGGTTCCTTCCGAATCATCTTTGACAGCGGTGCAAAGGGAAACAGATCGAGCTGAGGGATCCGAGCCGGAAGAACCTAATTCAACTGAAGTTTTGCCGGATTTAAAAGCAAGCGCAGAGAAGAACCCTGATATGGTAGGTTGGATTACCCTTCCCAATTCTCGTGTTAACTATCCGGTTATGTATACTCCGAATGACAGAGATTTTTATTTGCGTCGCAATTTTGAGAAAGCTGACGATATTTACGGCTTGCCTTACATAGATTCTAGGTGTTCTTTAGATGGTGACAACTACTTGATTTATGGGCATGAGACTGACAATGGTTCACAGTTCCACGATTTCCTGCAGTATAATGACAAAGCTTTCTGGGAGAAAAATAAAACCTTTGAATACAGTACTTTGCATAAAAAATATAAGTATGAAGTCGTAGCTTTTGCCCGTTCTAAAGTTTATAACAGAACCGACAAGGTATTTAAGTACTACCAGTTTTTCGGTTCCAAGAATGAACAGGAATTTAATGATTATATCAGCAATATAAAGAAAATAGCTCTTTACGATACTGGTGTTGAAGCGAAATATGGTGACCATCTTTTGACGCTTTCAATGTGTACAACGCCATACCACACAGCTGATTCTGATGGGCGCTATGTATTGGTAGCCCGCCGCCTAGAAGAAATTAAATAAAATTTTAAGAACTTATCTTTAAAGCGGCTCTCTGAGCCGCTTTAACTTTTTTGGGGGATTATGGTAAAAGCTTTAATAACTGCTTTGTTGATTTGTTTAGGCCGAGTTATGGCACGACTTTTGCATTTGACCGGCCATCACGCCGGAACTTTGCCTGGTAGGGTTATGCTTAAATTTGACCGGAATATTTTAGCAAAGTTGGCAGCTGATAAGGTAGTAGTTGCGGTTACTGGCACTAATGGTAAGACAACGACTACGGCTTTAATCGTCGAAGTCTTGCGGTCTGCTGGCTTTAAAGTGGCCACTAATGCCAGCGGAGCTAACCTGTTGTCGGGAATAGTGACTGCTTTCACAGTTGCACCAGCTGATACTGACATTTATGTCATAGAAGTAGACGAAGCGACTTTGGGGCATCAGGCGGGTGAACTGAAACCACTCGTTTTATTGGTTACCAATATTTTCCGTGATCAGTTGGATCGATACGGTGAAGTAAATACTGTTTATGATTTGATCGGCAAGGGAATAGAGGATGCTTCGCCGGAAAACTTAATTTTATGCGTCGATGACCCGGTAGTCGCTAATTTACGAAAATTTGCTGGGGCTGGCACTTCAGTCAAATACTATGGTTTACATGTCGCTGCCACATCATTATCATCTGGGGTTAATAATTCTGCTAATGAATTTAAAACTGATATGTCGACGACATCCTGCCCGTGTTGCCAAAATCAATTGCTTTACAATTGGCATACAATGAGCCATTTGGGCGGATATTCATGCACGAAATGCGGTTATATTAGACAAGAGCCAGAATATTCATTCTCACAGACTGAAGACCGTCGTTTGCGCCTTTACGCCGGGTCTCTGACCGAGCTGGTAGAACATGTTGCTACTGCTGGTAAGCCTCTTCGCCACTATGAAAAGACAGTAGATTTTCCGTTACAAGGGTTGTTTAATGCATATAATGCCTGTGCAGCCGTTGCTGTAGCAGATACTTTGCTGAACTGTTCTGCTCATGCCGCAACTGCCCTCAAATGTGATGATAAAGCAGAGACGGGATTTTTAAAGCTGTCGGGATATTTGAGCGGATCCAAGGCAGCTTTCGGCAGACAGGAAATTATTTCTTTGCCCGGCGGATGTTCACTGCATCTGATGCTGGTTAAAAATCCGGTAGGATTTTCCCAAACCTTGCCGTTGCTTCCGCCGGCCGAGATGAGCGTCGGTCAAAAAAATACGTCTGTTGAAGGTTTGCAGCCTAAAGTTTCAATTTTATTCTTACTTAACAGTAACGTTGCCGACAGCTGTGATGTATCTTGGATATGGGATGTACCTTTTGAAGAATTTGCTGCTTCGGCACACCCCGTATATGTGGCCGGAGAGCGTGGGGCGGAATTGGCCTTACGTCTAACTTACGCAGGATATTCTTTACTGAATAATAATTACCTAATCAGGCCATTGGATCTTTGTCAGTCGATAATTGATTCGAAAACTAGTAATCATGATTTCTATATAATAGCCAATTATACGGCAATGCTTGGTATTAGAGCTGCTTTGGCAAACTGTTATCATTTTTCACAGCAATGGAGTACGGAGGAAAGGCTATGAATTTACGTATTTGCCATTTGTACCCGGATATGTTGAATTTATACGGCGATTTCGGCAATATAATTGCGCTGAAATATAGGGCTGGCTTGCGAAAAATTGATATAACTTACACTAAAATTAGCACTGGTGATAAATTGGATCCGGATAATTATGATTTCTTCTTTATTGGTGGAGGGCAAGATGAGCAGCAAAGCAATATAATTACGGATTTGTTTGCCAAAAAATCTGCCATAATGACTGCGGCTGCGGCCGGTAAACCATTTTTGTGCATTTGCGGCGGTTATCAGCTGTTTGGCCGATATTTTATGACGCATAGCGGCAAACGCATGGAATGTTTGGATCTTTTACCTGTTTATACTGAAGGACGTCCTAAACGCTTAATCGGCGATACCGTTTATAAGGCTGAATGGCTGGCTGATGGAGAAGACGCTTATTTATTTGGCTTTGAAAATCATTCTGGTAATACAATTTTATTGCCTGAAGCAAAGCCGCTTGCTAAAACTATTATTGGTTATGGAAATAATATTTCTGGAAAAGACGAAGGATGCATGAACGGCACTATATTAGGTACTTATGCCCACGGGAGCTTTTTGCCGAAAAATCCAGCAATGACAGACTATTTGCTAGGCATGGCTTTGCAAAGCAGGTATAAAGACTATCAATTACCGCCAGCAGACAATACAATTGAAAATTCAGCTAGGCAGGCAGCGGCAGCTCGTTTAGGACTTGATTTAATTACTGGTAAAATCAACCTGCAGGGCAGAGCAAAATGAATTAGGTTAGTTTATACTTTACCTTAGATATGAATCAAGCGTCGAGTCGCGAACTTGGCTGATTTTGTTGCCCGAGTGCAGACTTGGCTAGTTTAATTTTTAAGTTGTTTCAGGAGTAAGTTATGAAGACATTAGATTTGACGGCAATTCAGTGGCATGTTACAGCAGACAGTAAGCCACAATTGATCAAATACAAGAGTTTATTACATAGATTAGCCTTAATTACGGGAGCTTCAGGCGGGATAGGAGCGGCGGCAGCAAGGAAAATTGCTTCCATGGGAGCTGATATCTGCTTGCAGGCCAATTCCAACCCAACGGCGGCAGAAAAACTGGCACATGAGTTGAAAAAAATTTATCCACTTCAGACTTTTACCGTTATTACAATTGATTTGGCGAAGCCGGAAGCGGGTAGTACATTAATTAAGCTTTGTCAGGATATTGCTGGGAATCCAGATATTTTTGTTAGCTGTGCTGGAACAGCCAATATAGCTCCACTTAATGATTTGACGGAGGAAACTTATTGTAAATTGCAATATTTGCATTTGCAAACACCGCTTTTTGCTTGTCAAGCCATGTTACCGCATTTATTGCAGCACAAATGGGGTAGAATTGTCATGGTATCGTCAATTTGGGGGATTACTGGAGCGTCCTGCGAAGTAGCTTATTCAGCACTCAAAGCCGGCGAAATCGGTTTGACCAAAGCTTTAGCTAAAGAATGGGGACCTTCTGGAATAACTGTAAATGCAGTAGCTCCGGGAGTTATTGACACGGCTATGAACAGTTCTCTTGAAACTGCGACTCGTCTTGAACTTATTGAACAGACACCGGTCGGACGCTTGGGAACCCCAGCTGATGTTGCAACTGCCATAGCCTTTCTCGTAGGCCGTGAGGCAGGATTTGTAACGGGCCAAGTATTGAGCCCTAACGGAGGATTTCTTATTTAAATGAGTAAGGGTAAAGTTTTGGTAGCTATGAGTGGTGGTGTGGACAGCTCGGTGGCTGCCAAGTTGTTGGTTGATCACGGATATGATGTGACCGGAGCTACGATGCAGATCTGGCAAAATGAACGCGAAGAGAATCATTGCGATCGCGGTTGCTGCTCACTTTCAGCGGTTGAAGACGCTCGTCGGGTCGCGGCCAAGATAGGAATACCGTATTATGTGCTTAATTTTAAGGATGATTTTCGCAAACAGGTTATAGCTCCATTTGTTGACGCATATTGGCAGGGCGAAACTCCTAATCCATGTATTTTGTGCAATCGCCATATAAAATTTGAAGAGTTTTTGCAAAAAGCACTTATGATGGGCTTTGACCATATTGCAACCGGGCATTATGGACGAGTAGTCTACAATCAAGCTACAGGTCGTTATGCTTTAGCTTTATCGGCTACAACAGCTAAGGATCAAACTTATGCTTTATATACTTTGACGCAGCAACAGCTTTCTCATCTTTTGCTACCATTGGGCGATTTGGTTAAAGAGAGAGTCAGAGAAATAGCCTTGGAAGCCGGCCTGCCGGTTGCCAATAAACGGGACAGTCAGGAAATATGCTTTGTTACAGACAACAACTATGCGCGTTTTGTTGAAGAGTTTAGTGCGCGGACTTCGCGTCCCGGCAATTTTATTTTGTCTGATGGCACAGTTTTGGGGCGTCATCGCGGGTTGATTCATTACACGATCGGCCAGCGCAAGGGTTTAGGTATAGCTTATAAGCATCCTCTTTTTGTCAAGGCTTTGCGTATGGATACAAATGAGGTTATTTTAGCTGCGGATGAAGATCTTTATGCAACAGCATTAATAGCTAATAATCCGGTTTGGAGCGCATGGCCTAAACTAAGTGAACCGTTAAGCGTAAAAGCAAAAATTAGGTACCGAGCCACCGCCGCTCCGGCGACATTGTATCCACTGGCTGATGATCAAGTAGGCTTGATTTTTGCAGAACCGCAGCGGGCAATCACCCCCGGTCAGGCTGTTGTATGCTATAAAGATGATTTGGTGTTGGGCGGAGCGACAATAATGCGCGGCGCAACTGACGATGAGATATTAAAAGGAGCTAAATGTGGCGACGATACAAATTACAGCGGCTGAGATAATCCGACAATTGCAAATATGCGCGGATATTCGTAAGTTGCTCGGTGAAAATAAGACCTACTTTATACAAACTTTCGGGTGTCAGCAGAATGACAATGACTCAGAAAAACTTGCTGGTTTACTCCAAAAGATGGGTTATACCCCCGCTGCGAATCGGGAATCTGCGGATATTGTTCTAATTAACACCTGCTCGGTGCGAGAAAATGCTTCCGACCGATTTTTTGGTAATTTAGGTATACTTAAGCCTTTGAAAAAATCCAATCCAGGTATGCTTATATGTACTTGCGGTTGTATGATGAAGCAAGAAGAAGTTGTGGAAAAGATTAAACGTAGCTATCCTTTTGTCGATGTTCTGCTTGCTCCGTCCGATTTATACCGTTTCCCAGAATTGTTATGGCGGCGACTTAACGGAACCAGACGGGTTTATGATATTACGGCTGATGACGTGGTTGCAGAAGGTATTCCGGTTTTGCACGAGCGAAAATATCGTGCTTTATGTACTATTATGTACGGCTGCAATAATTATTGTACTTACTGCATTGTTCCTTTTACCAGAGGGCGTGAGCGCAGTCGCCAGCCGGAAGAAATATTGCGGGAACTGCAGGAATTAGCGGCATCCGGCTATACCGAAGTAATGCTTTTGGGGCAGAATGTTAATTCTTATGGCCGTGACTTGGCTGATAAAATGAGCTTTGCTGAACTACTAGCTTTGGCGGCGGAGCATTCTGGCCTGCCGCGTATTCGTTACATGACTTCTCATCCGAAAGATCTTTCACCTGAGTTAATAGATGTTATGGCGGCATATCCGAATATTGAGCGTCACATACATTTGCCATTACAATCGGGGAGCGACGCAGTTTTGCGTAAGATGAATCGACACTACAATATTGCTAGATACATGTCAATTGTCGATTTAGCCAAACGAAAGATACCGGATTTATCTATAACTACTGATATTATTGTCGGTTTTCCCGGCGAAACTGAAGCAGATTTTGCCGAAACCTTGCGTATCGTTGGCGAAGTAGGTTATGACAGTGCGTTTACCTTCCAATATTCACCGCGACCGGGGACTCCGGCCGCCAAATGGACGAATCAAGTCCCGGCGGAAGTCGTTTCCGAGCGTTTTGATCGGTTGGTTACTTTGCAAAATCAAAATTCTTTGGCGGCTAATTTGCGTCGACTGAATCGTAGCGGCGAAGTTTTAATCGAAGGGATAAGTGACCATAATCCGGGCATGTTTACCGGCCGTTTCAGTGACAACCATTTAATTAACTTTGAGATTCCAGCAAATGAATTAGCGGCCTTATCCGGTCGGACGCTAAGCCCGATTGCTGCCGCCGGCATAGTTGAAGGGAAACTTGCTCAAGTTAAAGTAACCGAAGCCAAAACATTTTCTTTGCAAGGTGCTTGGGAGAGGTGGCTTTAATGGATACTCCTTTGCTGGACAAAATAGATTTGGCAACTCTGAGTCCGATGATGCAGCAGTATGTTGAAATGAAACGTTCTCATCCGGACTGTTTGCTGTTTTTTCGTTTGGGCGATTTTTACGAACTGTTTTTTGATGACGCGTTAATTGCGGCCAAACTTCTGGAACTTGCCTTGACCGGACGTGATTGCGGCCAGAAAGAGCGAGCACCCATGTGTGGGGTTCCGTTTCATGCGGTGGACAATTATGTTGCCAAAATTATCGCCAATGGCTTAAAAGTAGCCATCTGTGAGCAAATGGAAGACCCTGCCTTGGCCAAGGGATTAGTTAAGCGTGAAATAATAAGAATAGTTACGCCTGGTACTGTGACCGAGGGGGAAGCCCTAGAATCCGGTCGAAATAATTATCTTGTATCCGTCTATCAAAGCAAATCATATTATGGGCTTGCTTATATTGATATTACTACCTACGAACTACAAACGACGTCTTTTTTGCTCGGCAACTGTGCAGATCAGGTTGGCGATGAAATCAAGCGTCTTATGGCTGCCGAGGTAGTCGGAAACACTAAATTTTATGAATCTGAAGTCGCAGACGAATTGGTAAAAAAGGGAGTTTTGGTATCGGAATTGCCGGATGACGCTTTTGCAACCGATAAGTTTAAGGCTTTTTGGCCGGAAACCGATGCCGGAAAGGCCGATCTATGCGGCAAAGCTGTTAATGGTCTGCTTTGGTACTTAGCCAGCACACAGAATTATCCGGCCTCAGCCTTACAACCGGCTAAACTTTATCAAAGGCAAGACTTTTTATTCTTGGACAACGTTGCCAGACGCAATTTAGAACTTACTGAATCCATGGCATCCGGAAGTAAGCGCGGTTCTTTGCTGGGACTTTTAGACTGTGCGGAAACAGCTATGGGCAGTCGTATGCTTCGAAAACTATTGGAGCAACCTTTGCTTAACAAAGTCGAAATTGATGAACGACTGGCAGCAGTACAAGAATTAAAGGAAGGGTTTATCCTAAGGCAGGAACTGCGTGAAATTTTGCGCGGCATGCAGGATTTGGAACGACTGACGACAAAAATATTGAACTATACTGCCGGTCCGCGAGATCTTGGCAATCTGCGTTCAACTTTAGACAAACTGCCGGCTCTGCTTAATTTGGCGGAAAGATTTAAAAATCCACTCTTGAAAAGTTTGTTTACCGAAATCAATTGTTTCGACCATCTTCGTCTCGTTTTGGATAAAGCTCTGGTTGAACGTCCGCCGCTCTCGCCCAAGGAAGGCGGTATAATCAAAGATGGTTATAACGCAAGCTGTGATGAATTACGTCAGGCCTCAGCGAATGGTCGTTCTTGGATATTGCAGCTTGAACAACGGGAAAGAGACAGGTCAGGTATACGCAATTTAAAAATCGGCTATAACAGAGTATTCGGCTACTATATTGAAATAAGTAAAAGCAATCTTGAAAAAGTTCCGGCTGATTACCTCCGTAAGCAGACCTTGGCCAACGGAGAACGATATATAACTGATGAACTTAAAAGTTTGGAAGAAAAAGTTCTAGGTGCCCAGCAAAAATTATTGCAGCTTGAATATTCCTTGTTTACCGAATTGCGTGAAATGGCGGCTGACTTTGGCCATGATTTATTAGAAACAGCGGCGAATCTGGCTTATCTTGATTCTTTGGCAGCCTTGGCCGAGGCCGCGGACAAATATAATTTTGTCCGACCTGATATTTATGTTGACCGCAAATTGCATATAATAGCAGGACGCCATCCAGTGGTTGAGCAATTTGTTGAGAAAGGAAGGTTCGTTCCCAACGATTTGATTTTACCTGATGACAAATCATTACTTTTGCTCACTGGCCCCAATATGGCCGGGAAGTCTACATTTATGCGTCAAACTGCCTTAATTGTAATAATGGCGCAAATGGGAAGTTTTGTACCGGCAGCGAAGGCTGAAATAGGTATAGTCGACGCAATATACACTAGGATCGGTGCTTCGGACGACTTGACGGCAGGACAATCTACTTTTATGGTCGAAATGCATGAGGTGGCGACGATTCTTGCCAAAGCAACCAAACGTAGTTTGCTGATCATGGACGAAATTGGCCGTGGTACAAGCACTTATGATGGATTGGCAATAGCGTCGGCAGTTATTGAAACATTGACAGGCAAAGATGGAATTCAAGCGCGTACATTATTTTCTACACATTATCACGAATTGGTTGAGATGGAGGATATCCTGCCTAATGTTATAAATTATCATGTCGCTGTTGAACGTCGGGGTGAAGAAATAATTTTTCTACATCAAATCGAACGCGGTGGCTCGGATGATTCTTTCGGTATTGAAGTAGCACGCTTGGCCGGGGTGCCGAAAAATGTGGTTGAACGAGCAAATGAGTTGCTGAAGCTTTTGGAAAAGAATAATGCTGGTCGGACGAGGCTGAAGTTCCGCAAAGAGATACCTTTATCTGGGCAAATAGCCATTTTCAATTCACAGGGCAGCATTGATCCAGCTATGAAAGAGCTCGTAAAAGAATTGAAGAATTTAGACATACAGCAACTTTCTCCTTTAGACGCCTTTCATTTATTAAACGAATATATCGGCAAGGCCGCCAAAATTCAGCTTTGAAACGGGGTAAGAGTATGAATAAAATAAAAGTTTTGGACGTTCAAACAGCCAACAGCATTGCCGCCGGTGAAGTGGTTGAGCGTCCAGCTTCTGTGGTCAAGGAATTGTGTGAGAATGCTTTGGACGCGGGTGCCGGAAATATTAAAATAACAATAAAAAATGGCGGGAATTCGTATTTACAAGTTTTGGACGATGGCTGTGGAATGACTGGTGAAGACGCAAAATTGGCTTTTTTGCCACATGCAACCAGTAAACTTTCCGTTATATCGGACTTGGATAATCTAGACACAATGGGTTTTAGAGGCGAAGCCTTGGCATCGATTGCTGCTGTTGCTAAGGTTAACCTGATCACCAGAACGGCCGATGCTCCGAGTGCAGTAACTTTACAGGTTGACGGTGGAAAATGGTCTGAAATCACACCTGTAGGGGCTCCTATAGGTACATGTATAACTGTCGAAGATCTGTTTTTTAATACACCGGCTCGGTTTAAATTCTTGAAAAAAGATTCAACTGAATTAAATAAAATTATTGATATAGTTCAAAAATTAGCTTTAGCTCGACCTGATGTTTCTTTTTTATTGTCTACTCCGGAACGAATTTTACTGCATACGCCCGGAAATAATGATCTGCCTAGCGTGGTTTTTTCGTTATTCGGCAAACAGACAGCAAGTGAATTGATTGCTTTACCGGAATTGGATATGGCGGATAATTCACCCGTTAAGGTAAGTGGTTTGATTGGGCAACCTGGAGCGGCTCGCAGTTCGCGAGCAAGTCAACTAGTTTTTGTCAATAATCGTCCGGTGCATGATATCGCGGTGACTAAGGCGATTGATGAAGCCTATCGAGATCGGCTCATGAAAGGTAAATATCCAGTTGTTATAATAAAACTTAATTTGCCGCCATATTTAGTTGATATTAATGTTCATCCGCAAAAGTCAGAAGTGAGATTTTGGAATTCAGGTACAGTATTTAATTCTGTCTATCACACTATAAAATCTGCTTTAGCTGAAGATGTTCTTCCGCCAGGCGATTGGTCGGATCGAACTAAACCTGAGTCGGCCGGTAAGGAAAATAGGGGTGGAACAACTTTACCGGACTCTATCGATTCTTGTGTTGCCCAAAGGCCGGCAGCCAATTATCCGGTAAATAAATCATTTGAGAATGTGGCTCTTAATGAACCTTTTGCCGCAATCGACGCTGACGGAGACGGGCACGCAGCAACGCACGCGGCAACGCAAGGCCAAAATGAAGGTGAAGCGATGGGTGTTGGCTTGGGAAGCGATGCCGTTTGTGAAACTGTGGCCGGAAGGGAGTCCGAAACTGAGCTTAACCCCGAGGCTGGACGTAAGCTCGGAACTGAGCCTAAACCCGAGAGCGAAATAGCAATTGCTGACGTAAGTGCAAGAACGGGAGAGGGCGGCACAATCATAGGAGTCGATACCAAAGATGTTGCTTCCCGACTTCCTTTCTTGCCTTTGGTAGGCCAAGTATTCAACACATATATTATTTTGGCTGACCATGAAGAACTTTGGCTTGTCGATCAGCATGCCGCTCACGAAAAGGTTCTCTTTGAACGATTTATGCAACAGCTTAACGAGCGCGAGCTGCGTTTGCAGACATTGATACCCGTGCCGATCCGCCTGAATCTTGACGACAAACGTATGGCACTTAATTTTCGAAATGATCTAGCTGATTTAGGCTATGAATTTGATGAATTTGATGGAGAAAGCTTGATTTTACGCACTGTTCCAGCCTGCCTCCTCACCAATAACCCCACTGAAGCATTTGAAGCCGTGTTGGATTATTTACGTGACGAGGTTAAGCCCAATGATAAGACCTGGCCGGAACACCAGCTTTACGGATTTATAGCAACTGTAGCATGTAAAGCCGCAATTAAAGGTAATGACCCACTAACTGAAGACGAAATAAAAACACTGTTACAAGAGCTGGCCGCTTTGAAACAACCGTATAATTGTCCGCATGGCCGCCCGGTTATAATTCGCCTAAGCAAGCAAGAATTAGAAAAACGATTTAAACGGATAATATAAAATATGAGTATGAATGCTAACAATAAACGAGATGATTTTGCCATAATTATAACTGGCCCTACAGCATCTGGCAAATCAGATTTGGCAATGCAACTGGCAGATGAAATGAACGGCATTATTATTTGCTGTGACTCAATGCAAATATACCGAGGCATGGATATAGGTACAGCTAAACCTACGGCGGCAGACCGAGCTACTGTACCACATCGCCTATTTGATATCCGAGAACCTAATTCTATTTATAATGTAAGTGATTATGTCGATTTGGCAAGGCGTACAGCGGCAGAAGTTATTGCAATGGGGAAAATTCCTATATTTTGCGGCGGCACAGGTCAATATATCTCGGCTTTGGCGGAGGGATTACAATTTATATCAGTCCCCGCAGACCGTTCTTTGCGCTTGCATTTGGAGCAAGAGTATGAACGGTTGGGCGGGGAGGCGATGCTGCTTAAAATTGCCGAGTTTGACCAGCTTGCAGCTGCCAAATTAGCACCACGTGATCGAAAAAGGATTGTACGCGCTTTAGAAGTTTGGCAGCAGACCGGTTTGACGCCTACAGAAATAAATATTCGTTCACGTATAAATGGTCCTGAGCGTGAATATTTGGTTTTCGCCTGCAATTTACCCCGTCAATACTTGTATGAACGCATTAATCATAGGGTGGATTTGATGATAGCTGCCGGACTGGAAGCTGAAGCTAGGCAAATTAGGCAAACTTATCCTGAACCAGATGCTGCTTTTACTGTTGCTATCGGTTATAAAGAGTGGCTGCCATATTTCGATAGATCCGACGAAAATCAACCGGCGGATCGAGATAAAGTAGTCGACAAAATTCGACAAAATTCGCGTAATTACGCCAAACGTCAACTAAGCTTATTGCGTGGAAAATCCTATGTTTATTGGCTAAACGGCACTTCTACCGGTGAAAGAATAGAGGAAATCAAATTTATTTTACGAGGCCGAAAAACAGAATAATTTGCTGACAAATTTCTTACCCTCGGCTAAACTTATTATATAGCTGATACGAAAAGGAGAAATTGATATGCATTCATACAGTTATAGTTACGGTTACGGTAAATTAAGCCTCGAGTCAATTGACAAAAGCTTAAACAAAATTGCATTGAAAAACCGCCGAGCATACGAGCGGATAGAAAATGCGGCTAAATATGCATGTAAGAGCAAAATACAAGCGACTTTACGACTCACAGATCACCGGGAAGTGCACGGATACATTACCTCTATGGATAAATGGGCTTTATTGATATTAACTGGAAATCGACTAAAATTTATCGCTTTGAGCAATATTTCTGGGATAATTTTGTCGGCTGAATTTTATTAAATATTATAAAGAAACTCATCTGTTGTATTAATTAACAGGGGTTAATATGATATAATATTTAGCCATGATATCTGCAAAGCTTCTGCAAAGCTATTATTTCTGTATGCTGAAATGGAGGACAAAATGTCACTTTTACGCACCCGTTATCAAAATAAACGTTACCGTCTTAAGGGATATACTACAGCGTCACGCGTTGAAGACAAATATCGCAGGATGAGTAACAAGAATAAGGCAAGCCATGTTGTTACTATAATAATTGTGATTGCGGCCATCGTAGCGTTGTGGATATGGATACGACCTATATCATTATTGGCTGAAATTTTCAAAACTTTAGGATTTAGTTTCTAAAAATTGCTAAGTATTTACACATGCATCAAAGTCAGCAGCTACGTTCATCGGCTAACGGATTTTTTTCTACGGCATTATGTAGACTGTCGGCATCGAGATGCGTATATATTTCTGTTGTAGCTACTGAACTGTGCCCTAAAATTTGTTGTAACATTCTTATGTCTACGTGACCATATTTATACATAAGCGTTGCGGCGGTGTGCCGAAGCTTGTGTGGCGTATATTTATGCGGATCCAAACCGGCCAAAATTATATATTTTCTTACTAAAAGCTGAACTGCTGGATGAGATATGCGATTACCTTGCCGGCTTATGAACAGTGGCGTTTCAGCCTGCTTTTTCTCTGCTGAATTAAAACTGTTTTTTTGTTGTTTGCGCTCCGGCAAATAGGCATTCAAAGCTGCGATACAAGCTCCATTAAGATAAACTGTACGTTCTTTTCCACCTTTGCCGAGCACGCGCAAGGTGTCTTCGCCGATATCGCCCAAATTTATTCCACATAATTCGGCTAAACGTAATCCGCAGTTTAAAAACAGTGTAAGAATACAGTAGTCACGTTGGGAAAAATTGGAATTCGCTTGAGCAACGGTTTGCAGTAACTGCTTGCTTTCTTCAACTTCCAGATAACGTGGTTGCTTCTTCAGCTGTTTAGGACTTTCCAGTTCTGCGGCCGGATTTTCCTTGATTAAACGTGTTTTTGTATGATGATATTTAAAAAAGCTGCGTAAAGTAGCTATTTTACGACTGCGATTCGCTGTTGAAGCCTTTTTTTCGTTGGCCAACCAGCCTATAAAAGAATAAAGTATCTTTAAATCAATCTGATTTAAATCGGCTTCAGTAATGTCATCAAGCGGTATTGCCCGGAAATCGAGGTCATGCGGGACGCGCTTTTGTAAAATCTTATAATAACGAAAAAACAAAACTAAGTCATAATGGTATTCTTTTATCGTTAGAGCCGAGCGACCTTTGATACCGGAAAGATAAGCTAAAAAGTCCGTAAGGGCCGGGAAATCTACCTGTACAGTTGCATTTTTACAATCTTTCCGTTCAGCTGCTGTCTTACTCGATTGAATTGTCGGATTAGTTGGCAAACGTAGCTCGTCTGCCGATAAAATGCTGTTTGATTCTTTCAAAACGCTAACCCCTTAATATTAATGATATTAATCCATTACGCTTATAATATTATAGCTTTTTATGCTAGAATTGAGAAGTAAAGTTTAGCGGAGGTAAAATTATGAAAAAGTTTAAAGCAGGTATTATCGGGGCAACAGGCTATGTCGGGCAGCGTTTTGTGACATTACTTGACGGACATCCTTGGTTTGAACTATCGGCTTTATTTGCCTCGAAAAAATCAGCCGGATTAACTTACGAACAAGCTGTTAGCGGACGTTGGAAACTTTCTGAATCTATCCCAGAGATGTGTCGGGAATTAGTTGTGCATAATACAGCTGACATAGCCTCGATGGCAGATGAACTTGATTTGGTATTTTGTGCTGTTGATATGCCTAAAGATGAATTGATAAAACTGGAAGAGAATATTGCCAAATTAGAGTTGCCGGTTATTTCCAACAACTCGGCCAATCGTTGGCAGATGGACGTACCAATGCTTATCCCGGAGATAAACCCGCAGCATTCACGTTTGATTCAGGTTCAACGCCGCCGTTTGGGCACTAAACGGGGATTTATCGTATGTAAGCCAAATTGCTCTATCCAAACTTATGTGCCTGCTCTTACGCCTTTGCTGGAGTTTAGACCGCAACAACTTATGGTTTCGACATATCAAGCTATATCCGGGGCCGGCAAAACCTTCACTGATTGGCCTGAAATGAATAATAATTTAATTCCTTACATTCCAGGCGAAGAGGAAAAAAGTGAACGTGAGCCGCTAAAAATTTGGGGTAAACTGGCCCAAGATACGTCTGATCATATTATACCGGCTGAAAAACCTATTATTTCGGCTCAGTGTTATCGGGTAGCAGTGCAGGAAGGGCATACTGCTTCGGTTGCAGTCAAATTTGCAGAACGGCCATCGCTTGAACAAATCATTTCTGCTTGGGAAAATTATCATACGCCTATTAAGTCATATAATTTGCCATCCGCTCCGGTCAAGTTTTTAACTTATCACCAAGAAAATGATCGGCCACAGCCGCGTCTTGATAGTGGCTTATATGCCGGTATGGGAATAAGTTTAGGCAGATTACGTGAAGACAATATTATGGATTATAAATTCACTTGCTTATCTCATAACACTTTGCGAGGGGCCGCGGGCGGAGCCGTTCTTACCGCTGAATTGCTGATTTACTTGGGATATATAAGCTAATTCAAAAAAATTCTTCGTTAGGCTGATGACTGATTCCTCAAATTTCATAATGAATTCAAAAATTAGCACTGATGAGATTGGAAGAATAGTTTCTTAATGCACCTCTCACATAAACAAAATAATAATTTTGTTTATGTGAGAGGAAGGAAAATTTCCGGATGAACGGATCGCAGGCTAACATAATTATGCCCGGCTATTATAAGATGATCTACCAAAGGCAGACATAGTTCATTGCCTAGATTGCAATATTTTTGTGTAGCCACCAGATCCGCCTTAGACGGTTCAAGATTTCCACTGGGATGATTATGAGCCAAAATTATACTGGCAGAATTGCAAGCCAAAGCATAATGATAAATATCACGTGGAGTTAACATGCACTTATCTAGGCCTCCGGTTGCTAAGTGTTGAACTTTAATAACTCGATTGGCGGTGTTTAAAAATACTCCATAGATCTCCTCGTGGTCTAAATAGCTCATCTCTTGATATAAGTATTTAGCCACCAAATCCGGCCGATTTACTAAGGGTAACTTTTTAACCGGGTTCGCCGCCGCAATCCGCAGGCCCAATTCAATTGCCGCCATTATACGGCTTATTTTCACTTTACCGATGCCGGGGAAATTGCTTAGATAACGATAATTTAGCAAGGCATAATTATAAAAGCTTTCGTGTTCATTACACCTTACAGTAATACCGTTAATAATTCGACAACTTAAGTTCAACACATCGCAGTCAGGACTGCCGTTGCCCAATAAAAGCGCGAGTAATTCACTGTCATTAAGCACTTTGGCACCTTGCTCCAAACATTTTTCGAGTGGTCGATCTTTTTCTATTAAGTCTTTTAGCTTGTTCATCTCTCACCTTATAATTTATCCTAATTATATTTAAAATTTATTATTTAACCGGTAGTTAGTAGATTATGTTGGCCGGTCAATTTAATTATAAGTTGAGAAAAAAACTTCTTTAGCAACAATTTGGGACAAAAATCGTCAAAAACCACCAAAATGTAAAAACCCGGCATGCCAAACGGCGCCGGGTTTACTGAAACAGCCATAATTTTAAAATTCAGCCGAACCGGTTGTACGCGGGAATGGCAGTACATCGCGGATGTTAGAAATACCGGTTAAATACATGATCAGTCGCTCAAAGCCAAGGCCATAGCCAGCGTGACGAGTTGAACCGTATTTGCGTAGTTCAAGATACCACCAATATTCTTCTTGCGGCAAGTTGTTTTCAGCCAATCGTTTAGTCAAATAATCGAGCCGCTCTTCTCTTTGTGATCCACCTATAATCTCTCCGATACCTGGTACCAAGCAATCCACCGCGGCAACTGTTTTGTTGTCATCATTAAGCCTCATATAAAAAGCCTTAATTTCCTTAGGATAATCGGTGACAAAAACAGGTTTTTTAAACAGTTGCTCGGTCAAATAGCGTTCATGTTCAGTCTGCAGATCCACACCCCAATATACTGGGTATTTAAAATCCTGTTTAGCCTGTTTGAGCAATTCAATCGCATCTGTATATGTAACATGGGCAAAATCGGCTGTAGCCACATGTTCTAACCGATCCTTAATCCCCTTGTCAATAAATTTATTGAAAAATTCAATTTCATTCGGGCAGTTTTTTAGTATGTGAGTTATTATGTGCTGCAACATATCTTTGGCTACGCCCATCATGTCATTTAAGTCAGCGAAAGCAAGCTCCGGTTCAATCATCCAGAACTCGGCGGCATGACGCGGTGTATAAGAGTTTTCAGCACGGAAAGTAGGTCCAAATGTATATATATTCTTAAAAGCTTGAGCAAAAACTTCGCCGTTCAGTTGACCGCTAACCGTAAGATGAGTGTGCTTACCAAAAAAATCTTGAGTGTAATCAACTTCTCCCTGATCATTAAACGGAATATGTTTTTGATCTAAGGTTGTTACGGTGAACATTTCGCCAGCACCCTCACAGTCGCTGCCCGTAATCAACGGAGTATGGACATAGACAAAGTTGCGTTTGTGAAAAAAATCATGAATGGCAAAAGCTGCTTCCGAACGCACCCTAAAGGCGGCGTTAAACAAATTTGTTCGTGGGCGTAAATGTGCTATGGTACGCAAATATTCAACTGTATGACGTTTAGGCTGTAGCGGATAATCAGAAGGCGAAATGCCTTCTACCTCAACCGTATGAGCTTGCATTTCTACCGGACGATTTCCCTGAGGAGCGTTGACAATCTTACCGGTTACAATCAGCGCCGCTCCGTTACCAGCTTTTACCAGTTCAGAATAATTCGACAAATCTGTCGTAGCCACAACTTGTAACATTGGCAAACACGATCCGTCCGCCAAGTCGACAAAACAAAACTGTTTTTGGTCACGTATTGTCCTGCCCCACCCTGCAACCGTCACCTGTTGGCCAAGGTAGTCTGAAGGATTGGAAAAAATGTCTTTTATTGAAACTGTTTTTTGCATAAAAACCTCTTATCTCGGTTGCCGTTGTCGGATTAGTACTCAGCATGAATTTTTGAACCTGCAATGACGGGGCGCAGCAGTAAAGATATTATATCGCCCTTCCTCTTTTACAATTAAGAATTGCGGTTGGTTTTTTTCTCAATTTTTCCCACAACAGGCTTTGTACTTTTTGCCGCTACCGCAAGGGCATGGATCATTACGACCGATCTTGTTGCTCACAGCTATATGATCTGTACGGAATTTTTTTGCAATTTCCTTGTGCTCGGCATCTGAAAAAACATTTTGCCAAGAATCAAGATCATATAGCCAATTGGCTTTAGCATCATACATATTATATAATAATTTGGCAAAATCAATTTGAAGATCCAATACACTGTCATCCCCCAAGCTGTCCAAGTCCAATTCGGAGGTTAAACAAGGATTAATGCCTTCGAGAAAGCCTAAAAATATGGCTGATTCTCCAGCAAAACCTAATTTGTCTTGAATATCAGTAAATTTACCACTCAGCTGAACATCTGGATAGGACTTTAAAATTCTATCATAAGCCTGCTGTTCTAGGCGGTAATAGTCTTTAACGAACTGATTTGATTGCCCATTGGCGGTTACCTGTTCAATTTCTTTATTCCAATCTGCAAAATAACTCATATCTACCTCAACAATAGAATCGACAAAATTATTCACCACGCCGTAAGCTAACTACGGCAAGCGAAAAGATATACCGTTTTATTGTATCACTTTTCTTACTAAGAATCAAAAGCAAAAATCTTCCAAAGCTTCTAAGTTTTTGATAATGATTACTTTATTTCCGATAAAATCAATATATCCCATATCTTTAAACTCACCCAATTTTCTGGTAATAGTCTCCCGCGTCAAACCAGAATAATTTCCCATTTCCTCGCGATTAATCGTCAAATCGAGCCTGATGCCGTCCTTACTCGGGACACCGAAATTGTCTTTGAGTCGCAACAGCAAGGCGGCAGCTTTCATAGTAGCATTGCTGGTGGTAAGCCGATTGATCAAGTCTTCCGCCCAGCGTATACGATCAAAGCTTTTTAGCAGTATTCTTTGTAATATGGCTGGACTGCCGGCGACATAACGATCAAAATCTGCCTTGGGGAAAGCTGCAATAATGCTGTCCTCCAAAGCCTGTCCCATATACAAATAATCTTTGCCTCCAAGTACATTCAGCCCGCCGATAAAATCACCCTTATTATATATATAAAGGATCTGCTCTCTGCCGTCAGCCGTGTTATGGAAAATTTTTACATGGCCTCGACAGATTATATACATGTAATTCGCAGAGTCGCCGGTACGAAATACAAAATCCCCTTTATTAACGCGGAAAAATTTAAAATGTGTCCACATCGTTTCAGAAGACGCGGATATAATATCATGAATTAATGGAATTTCTTTAAATTCATTTTCTAGGGCCGTTATTTGTTCAGGCGGTAATAATTCACATCTAATATTATTTTCGGTTGACATACGCGACTCTACCTTTCTGTTGTAACGTGAGCTATGTATGTACAAAGCAAATATTTTATTGGCTAATATTTGATATTTTTTAGCTACTGCTTTGTCCATAGGCGGTAAGCCTTCCAACTCATATTTTCTTCCTAAAGCCTTATATTTATCTACTCCCATTGTATGGTAAGGCAAAATTTCGATTCGCTCGATAAAATTAGCAATCGGCTCGATCACCCTTATCAATTGTATCATGGATGCCTCATTATCGGTGTAGCCTGGGAGCATAACATGCCGCAACCAAATATTCCCTTTAAAGCCGTACGTCCATAAATTTTCAATAAAATTCTTGAAAATTTGCATATCAACCTTGGCGATTTTTCTAAATGCGGTCGGATTAAATGCCTTAACATCCAGCAAAATCGTGTCTACATAAGGGAAAATTTTGTCGTAATACCTTATATCGCCGTAACCAGAGGTGTCAAGGCAAGTGTTAAATCCATTGTCATGTAAAAGTTTAAGAGTTGCCGCCAAAAATTCGCCTTGCAGTAAAGGCTCGCCGCCGGAAAAAGTTACGCCACCGTCTTCTCGATGATATGGTCGGTAACGTTTGGCTTTAGCTAGAACTTCTTCTGGGGTCATAAGCGTTCCGCCGGTTGTAGCTTGAGTGTCAGGATTATGGCAAAAACTGCAACGCAAAGGGCAGCCCTGCAGGAAAAAGATGGTACGAACTCCCGGTCCATCAACTAACCCCATTGACTCAATTGAATGTATCCTTCCTTTTACAGGTTCTGCCATTTAAGATTAAAATCCCTTTCTCTAATAGACAAGATAGAGCTACCGAAGTGGGTAGCTCTACCTTACACGAGTCGATACCCGTGTCCATCATATCATAAATTTTTGCCTCGTATAAATCAAATTGAATCGTGGAAAGTACGGCGAATAACTTCTTCCTGATGCTCACGGTCCAACTGCGTGAAACGTACTGCGTAACCGGAAACACGAATAGTCAGATTCGGATATTTTTCCGGATTTTTCATGGCATCTTCCAGTAAAGCCCGATCCATAACGTTTACATTGAGGTGGAAGGCATTTTGTTTGAAGTAGCCATCCATTATTCCGGTAAGGTTGTCTACACGTTCATCCATGTTCTTGCCGAGGCTGTCTGGAACTATAGAGAAAGTATTGGACACGCCGTCTTGGCATACACAATTGTAAGGAATTTTAGCTACGGAATTCAATGAGGCTAAGGCGCCAGAACTGTCGCGGCCGTGCATCGGATTGGCACCAGGAGCGAACGGTTCACCGCGTTTGCGTCCGTCAGGCGTTGTACCGGTTTTCTTGCCGTAAACAACGTTTGAAGTAATTGTCAGTAACGACAACGTGTGCTCGGCATTACGATAAGTAGGTGTGCGTTTCAAAGCTTGAGAGAAGTATTTGGTAATTTCAACCGCTATTGAGTCAACTCTGTCATCATCATTACCGTATTTCGGGAAGTCGCCGATAGTTTCAAAATCGACCGCTAAACCGTTCTCATTGCGAATAGGCTTAACTTTGGCATATTTGATTGCGGAAAGTGAGTCGGCAGCAATTGACAAACCGGCAATTCCGAAAGCCATGAAACGATGGATGTGGGCGTCGTGCAAAGCCATTTGCCCCGCTTCATATGCATACTTATCGTGCATGTAATGAATTGTGTTCATAGTATTTACATAAAGGCGTGCCAGTTTATCCATGACCAATTTGTAATTAGCCCAAACTTTATCAAAGTCAAGGATTTCGTCATCCATCTTAGGTATGCCGGCAATAACAGTCAAAGGCGCACCAGTCTTCTTATCGCCTTTAACTTCGTCTACACCGCCATTGATGGCATATAGCAAAGATTTAGCCAAGTTAGCGCGAGCTCCGAAGAATTGCATTTGCTTACCTACAGTCATGGCCGATACGCAGCAGGCGATCGCATAGTCGTCACCGTAAATTGGGCGCATCACGTCATCATTTTCATATTGAACGGCACCGGTTTTAATACTCATAGCCGAGCAGAAATCTTTGAACGGGGTCGGCAATGACTCGGACCAAAGAACAGTCATATTGGGCTCCGGTGAAGTGTTAATGTTAATCAGGCTGTGCAAGAAACGGAAAGCTGTTTTAGTAACCAAAGTGCGCCCGTCTTCGCCCATACCACCGATTGATTCGGTTACCCAAGTCGGATCACCAGCAAACAACTCGTCATACTCAGGCGTACGCAGGTGACGAACAAGACGAAGCTTAATGATGAACTGATCGACCAAAGCTTGAGCGTAAGACTCATCGATAAGCCCTCTTTGCAAGTCGCGTTGGATGTAACAGTCAATAAAGCTTGTATTGCGGCCGAGGGACATCGCAGCACCGTTGTTTTCTTTTACTGCGGCTAAGTAGCCGAAATACAGCCATTGAATGGCTTCCTGTGCAGTTTCGGCCGGACGTCCGATATCGAAACCATAGCTTGCCGCCATCTCTTTTATAGCATCAAAAGCCCTAATTTGCTCGGAAAGTTCTTCGCGTGAGCGGATCATCTCTTCGGTTGCGTCACCTACAAGGTTCTGCAGATCCTTTTGACGTTCAGCTTTAAGGTAATCAATACCGTACAAGGCAACACGACGATAATCACCTATAATACGGCCTCTGCCGTAGGCATCGGGTAAACCGGTAAGTAAACCGACAGTGCGGGCGTTACGCATATCTTGCGTATATGCGTCGAATACACCTTGGTTATGGGTTTTGCGATATTCGTTGAAATATCTGTCCAATTCCGGTTTCATATGAAGATCGTAGGCTTTCAAAGCATCACGAACCATACGGAAGCCGCCATAAGGATTCATTATACGTTTCATAGGAGCATCGGTTTGTAAACCTACGATCAATTCTTTGTCACGATCAATATAACCTGGTGCAAAGTTATTGATTCCGCTGAAACGGTCTAAATCAACTTTGATCATATGCGTACGGATCTCTTCTTGAATCATATCGCTTACTTGATTCCAAAGAGATGTCGTGTCAGCGGTAGGAGCAACTAAGAAACTTTCATCTCCCTCATAAGGAGTGTAATTTTTTTGAATAAAATCGCGTACATCGATTGTTTTGGACCAATTACCCGATTTGAAACCTTCCCAAGCTTTGTTATTCATAGGGGCTACCTCTTTCTATAAAATATTGTGCGGTATCGTCAATCACCTTCTATGCTTTTACTTTAAGTTATTAAAAATGTTTATGCAGTGACAGGAATCACAAAATTGTTGTTCAATGTTAACTTAATTAAACCCATTTTGGAATGAAAGATGTTATCAATAATTCAAGTGCTAAAACTTCGTCTAAATCACCGTTCTTGATGGCTCGATCGCTTAAATAACAGTTGTTGTAAATTTTGACCAGCTTTTCAAGCGAATATGCTGAACTTTGCCGATATAATTTATCCAGAGCGAATCCGGGTATATGCAAGGCGGCGGCGGCTTCTTCGCGATTGGTTATGCTTTTTACAATTATCAGCTGTTTTATGTGGCGAGCCAGCATGAATAAAATCAGTAAAGGAGGCTGAGGCTGAACAAGCAACTTGTGCAATAGGTTTATCGCGCGATCGCTCCGGCCGCTTAATAATGTGTCGTTAAGCTGAAATATGTTACCAGCCAAGTCGGGCGGCGAAACAAGGTCTAGCAATGCTTCACTAACTTCAGTTTGCGCCGTGGCCTGGCAATAAAGGGTAATTTTGTTAACTTCATTCATCAGTGTAAACATATCAGACTGTGCAACCGAAATAAGTTTTTCGGCCGCGGCACGGCTGATGTTTAGTTTATATTTGGCAAAAAAACCGCTCAGCCAACGGCTAAGTTCTTGAACAGTTTGGCGGTTCAAAACGCCGTAAATACCATATTTGCGCACCGCGTCAAGCAATTTCTTTTGACGGTTATCAACTTTTTCTTCCCAAAATACGAGACATACAGTGTCATCCAGTGACTTAAACATATCTATAAGTTGTTCGGCAAAAGGGACGCTACCGTTGAACCAACCCGTACGGCGCAAAATAAATAAGCGTCTTGCCGAGATAAAAGCCGGTGTTTTAATCTGTTCAATCAGAACCTTAGGGCTCAACTTGTTTTCGGAAGACTGACTGTCATATTTAAAAACGTCTAAGTCTTCGGCCCCGGGTGAAATGAAAGTTTTCTGTAATTCTTTGAGCAGACTGCGGATCAAATAAGTCTCTTCTCCGGCCAAAAGATATAGAGACTTCCCCTCACCTCGCCTCAAATCGACAATTAGTTTTCTATAGTCATATTCATTGCTTGTTTTTACTTTGGCCATGCTACCTCACTACTTAGATATGAAAGTGGTTCTTGACGGGTATTATAACATTTTATGCTAATGGTCTGAAGTCCGGCATCAGGTGCTAGTGGCCTGAATCCGGTATCAGGTGATGATAGCCGCGTAAAAGTTTCCGCCATATAATATTATTCATAAATTTTGCTCGACATAAGATAAGAAAAAATCTCTGACTTACCCTTCCGGAATTTTATTACAACCGTTCCCATAACATCTGTACGCCAAACATAACAGCCTTCTTTATGTAAATCTTCGATTACACGCGGTGCTGGATGGCCATAGTTGTTTCGCCCGACAGATATGAAAGCGTGTCGAGGCCTTAAGCGATGTAAAAAAAAGGCTTTGCTGGCATTTTTACCACCGTGATGCCCTACTTTTAGTCCCCAAGCCGGTTGCCAAATGTGTTGCAAGTCCTTTTCCACCGGTTCTTCAGCATCTCCGGTTAAATATATTTTTTTACCGCAAACTTCAAGCAAACAAACCAGACTGTTGTTATTTTCATCAGCGTACATGCGCAATTCAGGCGGAAATAGAACTTTGATCTTTATCTGCGGATTAATCGTTAAGCAGTCTCCGCGGCTGATAACTGTTGATGGCACGTGGCTTTTTTGCACGGCTGAAACGAATTGCGGCCAATTGGAGGAACGGTTTTTGCTGGTTATTTGTGGATTTGGCCTTCCCGGCAAATAAACGTGTTTAATTTTATTTCGTTTCAAAAGTTCCAGTGCACCGCCAAAATGATCTGCATGTTCGTGTGTCAATATAAACGCGTCCAATTTTCTGATACCTAATGCCTGTAAAATCTTAACCATGTCTTTCCCCCCTTCCGGTCGTCCGGAGTCTATGGCAATGCTTTGCTTAGGCGTTTGTAACAGAATTCCGTCCCCCTGCCCGACATCCAAAAAATATATGGTCAAATCAGGCTGAAAATAAGTTGAAATAAAAAAATTCGCAGTAAAAACAAGACCGATTAAGGCGTAGGAACGGATATAGTAACTTCTGTTAAGCCTAAAATTGAATGTAGGTCGTAAAAAATAAATTAAGCAGGATAGCAAAATTAAATAACCTGTCCAAAGCGGAAAGTTACCGTAATCGATATCGAACTTATTGCTGAACACAGGCATATTTAGCAAATATAGTAAGAAATTCAACAAAGTTTTTACGCAAAACAATGAAGGATAAATAAGATTACCGCCGCCGATGATTACTGCTGTGAAAACGCCTAAGCCGCCAAGCATAATCGTTCCGGTAAAACTTGCCAGTATAAGTTCACATAGCGGGCTGAAAAGGCTTACCGACGTTCCAAGCAAAATATGCAAAGGGACGGTAACAATGTGGCATAGTACATACAACTTTAAATTAGCGACTAACTTTTGTCGCCAACGAAAGTATTTTTTATCCGCCAGGGCGATTTTAACGTCCTCATGTCCGGTTCCGCATAAAAACAGTGGGTGAATAATTAAGTTAATAGCAGCCGTAATGCCCACAGACATCAAAAATCCTGCATTGAACAAACGAAACGGTTGCCAAAGCAAATACAGCACACAAGCTCCGCATAGCGAATTAAGTTTGTTGATTTTGTAGCCTAACAATCTTCCTGCCGTTTCAACTGATCGACTAAAAAAAGCACGCGCGACAGCTGGATGCCAGCCACATAAGGAAGCGTAAGATATTAACCCCGCCAACAAAATAATTTGGCGATAACGGAATCGCAACGGTAAATGGCGCAACAATTTTTCCAAAACGGCGCTAATTATAAGTAGGTGGGCACCTGAAACTACCAATATATGCAATAAACCCAAGTGTTTAAACTGATCTTTTACCTTCCGGCTCAGCTGAATCTGCTCTCCCCAACCCATGGCAGCAAGTATTCCGTATGCTTCACGGCCAAGGTAAGAGCTTATTTTAGATTTAACTTTACGACGCTGCTTCTCCCAAAATCGTTCAACCGCTAAACTTAGAGTCAGTTTAGGCGGCGCAGAAAAACTCAACTTTTTTATATTACCGTTCAGCCACCACCCATTTCCCAAAGCATACAAATAATCATTAAACCCACCTGGTATACGAACTGACTTAGGCACGTTTGCCGTTCCGGTAAAGTTGACTGAATCTCCAGGCAATATGCTTCCGGCGGACAGTTTTTCTGCGTTCTGGGATGGCTTGTATTTAAGGTGCAAAAGTTTAGAGGTATGCGGGAAATTGATTGTTTTTCCATCGAAATTTATGGCGCTAACACATATTTCCAATTCCCATTCCTTACCGGAGCGTAATTTTTGCCAAGATATATCTGCATTGGACTTTACTTCAGCCATACGCTGTTCGGCTGATAAGGGAGGCTTTAAATGGGCTTTTACTATCGTACCGCTTCCGATGATCTTCATATACGGCTTCCATACTGGTGCCGAAGCCGGATGATCCGGCTCAAAGAATTCGCGCTCTCGATAAAGCTCGGTCGGATTAATTAAATCGCTGCCGGGATATGTCGTATATAACATACGTAATCCCATTACTAACAGAAAAATAAGATAGATGCCACGAGATATTCGGATAATCAGTTTGCGCTGAGGATGAAAATCATTTGCAGCATATAATTCACGGATAAGCGGAGAAACCAATTCATTTCCTAAGTTTTCTGCTGCTTTTCCTGCTTCTTTCACCCCGACAGTTTTACTGTCATCACAAGGTTCGAAAAAATTGCCTTTGCCGCTATGATGTTCGTATAGCCATAGGATGAATACACCAACCGCAAGCCATATAACGATCAAGCCAACTCCAGTGGCAGAAAAAATTTTTCCGGTCTTGGAGGAAACATCGGAGGGCGAATTAACCCAAGTATAATAAGCGTATATGAAACCTGACTGAGCCGCAACAACGGCAGTAAGCGGTAACCGACGTTGCATATTAATTAGTGCGGAAATTATGCTCACAACCCACCTCACTGTAATCGACTTTGAAAACAAGTTTACATTGACGATGAAGTCTTATAAGCTACAAATTTCCTGAATTTCAGCCTAAAGCTACAATATGCTCTGTTATAAAATTTTTCAGCTCATCTATACCAGCTTTATTTACAGTTGAAACAATAAAATTCGGAATGTTTTCAGCAGACAAAGCTTTCAAAATTTTTTGTCTGTTTTGGCCGGCCTGTGCTCGACTTAGCTTATCAGCTTTATTCAAAACTAAAACATATGGCATTTCAGTTTCATTAAGAAAATTACACATTTGCCTATCCTGTTCAGAAGGTAAATGACGGATATCTATTAAAAGTAAAACCAACTTAATCGGCCTGCCATCAATAAAATATGAATTGGCCAAGCTTGACAATTTGCTGCGTTTTTCGAGGGAAATTCGTGCATATCCGTAGCCTGGAAGGTCGGTAAGATAAAATTTTTGATCAACGTTAAAATAAACAACCAATTGCGTCTTGCCAGGATTGGAACTGACTCTAGCCAGCTTACCGTTGTTGGCTAACGCATTGATTAGACTTGACTTGCCAGCGTTGGATCGACCTGCCATAACGACTTCTGGTAAACCGTCTTGCGGAGCAGCGGACGCCTTGGCAGCAACAGCGGTATAAATAGTTCGACTAAACTTTATTGCTGGTTCCAGAACAGCGGTGCGTTCGTTTATGCTTCGGACTTTATTATCTTCTGTTTGCATAAAATATATGAGTTCTCCAAATTTTTAATTTGCCGAATCAACAATTAGTATTGACAAATTGTCTTATCTTTCAATTGATTATCGCATATTTTTAGTGGCAATGGCAAATGAGCCCGCAAACTCTATCATTCTACTTTTAATTGAGTTATTATAAATTTGGTATGCTTTGCATTTCAGTTATAAGGAGTATGAAAATGTCTAATCAAGTAGATAACCATAAACCTCTTAATAACCGCAATTACTACATATATGATCAATATGGTGACAATGATATGGAACCGGTCGGTCCAGTAGGATTGCTTCCTCTTCCGAGCATGAGGAATTTTGCTCAGTCAGTCAATGAACATCTTTACCGCCGTCGTCTCGACTATGATATTCGCAATCCTTCCCTAGCACGCACTAAACCCGGTTTTCTGCGTGAAGACTATTGCCTGAATGCTGATTGCATTCGTTTCGGTAATGGCGAAGGGAAAGTAATACTTTCCGATACCGTGCGTGGGCACGATTTATTTATTTTGGTTGATGTGCTCAATTACGCCTGCACCTACAAATTGTTCGGCCATGACAAATTAATGTCGCCTGACGAACATTATCAGGATTTGAAGCGATTAATTTTGGCAATCTCTGGTAAAGCCAGACGTATTAACGTTATAATGCCTTTCCTTTATGAAGGTCGCCAGCACAAACGCAGTAACCGAGAATCTTTGGACTGTGCCTTTATGTTACAGGAATTGGCCGGGCTAGGCGTTGCCAACGTGATAACTTTTGACGCCCATGATCCACGGGTTTCCAATGCTATTCCGCTTAACAGCTTTGAGAGTTTGCCAACTTCCTATCAGCTGATTAAATGTTTGCGTAAAACCATCCCAGAATTAGGACCGGTAAATAATAGACTGATGATTATATCCCCTGATGAAGGCGGAATTTCTCGGGCCATGTATTTGGCATCCATGCTTGGCGCACCTCTGGGTATGTTTTATAAACGCAGAGACTATACAAGAGTTGTCAACGGTCGTAATCCTATATTAAATCATGAATTCTTAGGCGATAATGTCGAAGATATGGATGTTCTGGTAATTGACGACATGATTTCTTCTGGCGATTCGATGCTGGATATAGCATATGAGTTGAAAAAACGTAAAGCACGCAAGATATATTGCGCAGCAACTTTCGGTCTTTTTGCTTCAGGTCTGGCCAGCTTTGACAAGGCTTACAGCGATGGTGTTATTGACAAAATTTTCTGCACCAACCTTATTTATCGTTCTCCGGAGTTGTTGAGCCGGGCATGGTTTGAAGAAGTAAATCTGGCCAAATTTGTTGCCTTGCTGATTGACGCGATCAACCATGATGCCTCTCTATCAAGGCTTATTGATCCAACAATTAAGATAAGAAAACTGCTTAATCAACGGGTTTAGTCAGGCCGATCATAAGAAAAGGAGTTTAAGATGAGCGATTTTATTATAGATAATAACTATTCTTGTTATCGGCGCAGCGGAGCCAACTACATGCAAGCTTTGGCCCCGGTCGGGCTGATTCCGCTGAGCGGATCCGTGGAGTTTACAGACAAAGTAAATGCCAATTTGGTTGCTAGAAGACAGCAATATATTACCGGTAATGCTTTGGCGGCACACAATGAATATGGGCTGATCCGGCAAGACTATCGTATACCGGCTCAAACCGTGCGGTTTTCTTCGGGCGAAGCAAAGGGCGTTATTAAAAGCACGGTTCGCGGTCATGACTTATATATTCTGTGTGACATAACCAACTATTCAGTTACTTATAAGCTGTTCGGCCATGAAGTTCCTTTAGGCCCAGACGACTACTACCAAGATCTGAAAAGAATTATTTTAGCGACCTGTGGACGGGCCAGACGCATTAACGTCATCATGCCTTATTTGTATGAAAGTCGGCAAGACATTCGTAACAGCCGTGAATCCCTCGATTGTGCTTTTATGCTCCAGGAGCTGTTCGATCTTGGCGTCGCCAGCATACTTACCTTTGATCCACACGAGCCGCGAGTAGAAAATTCCGTACCATGCAAGGGTATTGAAATCATTCCATCAACTTATCAGCTAATTGCTGGTTTCTTAACGAACTGCCCAGATGTTTCTTTTGACGGCGAACATCGGCTAATGGTAATCAGCCCAGATGAAAACGGTATGAAACGCGCCATGTACTACGCTTCCGTCTTAGAAGTACCTTTAGGCACTTTCTTTCGCCAAAGAGATTACTCACATTTGGTCGATGGCCGTAATCCGGTTATGAGTCATAATTATATGGGAGAAAATGTTGCCGGCCGTGACATTCTCATGGTTTCCGACATGATGGAAACCGGTAATTCCTTTATTGAAACCGCCCGCCAGCTCAAAGAGCAAGATGCACGCAATATATATATGGTCAGCACCTTCGGTATTTTCGCTCACGGCCTTGATGCTTTAGATCAGGCATACGCTGACGGTGTATTCAACAAGGTTATCATAACTAATTTAAGCTATATAACCCCAGAACTCGCAAGTCGCCCTTGGCTGGTCAGCGTGGATATGACGGAGTTTGTCGCTTTAATTATCGATGCGCTTAACCATGATGTCTCGATAGCTGCATTGCTTGATCAAACTTCACAGATAAAATCATTGCTTAAACTTAAAGGTGAACCCAAAAAATTCCAGGAATGGGTTGAGGAAAGAAATGGACAAAATGGATAAAAATAGTGCCGAGAGGCCGGAGAAAAAGCAAGTGGATTTATATTTCGTCGGCATCGGTGGAATAAGCATGTACGGCTTGGCTGAACTTGCCGCTAAAGCTGGCCATACGGTTGCAGGTTCAGATAATCACAATTCCCCCCGACTTGATTCTTTGCGGAATATGGGAATAACTGTATTTAGCCGTCAAGTCCCAGAAAATATCGTTAATCTTCATCCGACTACTGTAGTTCGTACCGCTGCTGTTCCACCGGATAATCCTGAAGTCGTAACAGCCGAAACTTTAGGAATTCCTGTACTTGACCGCGGGGAGTATCTAGGCAAGCTTACATACAAATATAAAAACGTTTATAACATTGCCGGGACTCATGGCAAAACAACGACAACGGCAATGCTGACGACAATTTTCATGATGGCAGATAAAAAGCCTAACGTCCATATAGGTGCCGAGTTGCCTATGTTTGGTGGAAATACGGTGCATTATGAACCCCAGTCCGAGTTACTTGTCTCCGAAGCTTGCGAATATGCCAACAGCTTTTTGCACATGCGCTCCAAAGCGGCGGCTGTATTGAACATTGATGCCGATCATTTGGACTTTTTTCACGATGTACCAACTCTAGTTGATTCTTTTGTCGATTTTGTAAATAAAATTGATCCCGACGGCTTTTTGGTGTGCGCAGCAGCCGGCAAATACATGCCACTTTTTCGAACTAAACTTGCTGCTAAATTAAACAAGCCTCTGCATATTATCACCTTTGCGGTTCTTGATGAGAAAGAAAATATCCAAACGACTACCGACACTTTACATGCAGCAGATTACGTTGCTGTAGATGTAAATTATCAACCCAACGGCTGCCCAGAGTTCAAAGTTATCCGACCGAACGGACGCAAAGCTCTGAATATAGCTTTAAATGTACCAGGTAAGCATAATATAGCCAATGCCTTGGCCGCAATAGCGTTGGCTGATCTCGAAAATATTTCTGATGAGGTCTATGTGAAAGCCTTTAGAGAATTTACTGGAGCCGAAGGGCGTTTCTCTATTAAGGGGAAATTTAAGGGTGCATTGGTTGTTGCCGATTATGCACACCATCCTACCGCAACGAAAGCTACTTTGGCAGCAGCAGCTCACCTGCCCCATAACAACATTTGGGTGGTTTATCAGCCGCTTACTTACAATAGGGTGAAAATTCTCTTCGACGAATATATCAAAGCCTTATTGCCTGTACGAGAAGTTCTACTCTATGAAATATACAGCGATCGCGAAAAAAGTACTGAAGGCATGAGCTCAAAATTATTAGCTGATGCCTTGAATGCCGCCGGAGGCAATGCTAGCTTCTACAGATCATTTGCGGATATAAAAGCAAGGCTTAGCGAAATTGTTCAAGCGAACGATATTATTCTCTTCTTGGGGCCGGAAGAAATTCGGTCTTTTGCCCCTCGACTAGTGAGAGAAAATACTGACGACATAAAAGCTAAATTTTAGATGTCAGATGAAATCGTGGTAAGTTTCTATGATACAGGCCGCTATGAAAATAGCGGCCTGTATCTATTATTTATCCTATGTCCTTATATCTATTAGATATGATTTACTTGCAATTTAGACTACGAATAGAGGCTCTAAACTCAGATTGCGTCAGACGTCAGATTTATCTGACCCCGGAGCAGAATTCTCCCGCGACTCGGCTGTGCTCTCATCCGTATTCTCCATTTTCTCTGATTTCTCTGATTCATCTATCTTAACTTTATTTAACTTGGCTTGAATACCGGCAGAAAATTTAGCTACCGCAGGGTTATCGGCATCGCCGGCACGATCAGCTTCGGTTGTATTTAGCAAGTATATTTCCTCAAATTCGCCACCTTCTATTTTTTCCTTATTGATCAAGACCTTTGCCAGTGCATCCAAAGCTTTCCACTTGGCACGTAATATTGCCAACACATCAGTATAAGCTTTAGTAATTATGCATCTGACTTCTTCATCAATAATTCCGGCGATTTCACTTGAATAATTCTTGACGTGACCGTAATCTCGTCCCAAGAAAACCTCATTGTCATTGCTGCCGAAAACCAAGTTAGGCAGTTTTTCGCTCATGCCGTATTTGCAAATCATATCACGAGCGATCGAATTACAGTGCTGTAAATCACTGGATGCTCCGGTACTGACTTCTCCATACAAAATTTCTTCTGCTGCCCGTCCCCCCAACGCAACCATTATCTCTGCCAACAACATTTTTTGCGTGTTATAGTAGTGATCTTCATATGGTTTATGCGCAGTATAACCGCCAGCTCCACCGGCTGGAATAATCGAAACGCGCTCTACCCGGTCTGTGGTTGAGACAGTGCGGAGAATTATGGCATGACCGGCTTCATGATAAGAAGTAAGTGTTTTATCATGATCATTCATCAAATGACTTTTCTTCTCCGGTCCTATCATTACCTTGAAAACAGCTTCAGAAATATCATTATACGTAATTATTTTGGCATTACGTCTTGCACATAGTAAAGCTGCTTCGTTTAACAAATTGGCCAAATCTGCCCCGGTAAACCCAGGAGTGATCCGAGCAACTTCTTTTAAATCAATAGATGGGTCTAATGGCTTCGATTTGCTGTGAACTTTTAAAATGGCTTCTCGCCCGAGTAAATCCGGACGCATAACAGTTACTTGACGGTCAAAGCGGCCTGGCCTCAATAAGGCTGGATCCAAAATATCCGGTCGGTTGGTTGCCGCCATGATGATGGCATCCTCATTGGGACCGAAACCATCCATCTCGACAAGCAACTGATTAAGTGTTTGCTCACGCTCATCATGGCCACCACCCATACCAGCCCCGCGATGCCTACCTACCGCATCAATTTCATCAATAAAAATAATTGCCGGTGAATGCTTCTTTACCTCTGCAAATAAGTCACGCACGCGGGAGGCACCCACACCTACAAACATTTCTACAAAATCCGAACCGCTGATGCTGAAAAATGGAACTCCGGCCTCACCTGCTACAGCTTTAGCCAAAAGGGTTTTACCAGTTCCCGGCGGGCCGACCAGCAAAATACCACGAGGTATTCTCGCGCCCAATTCTGAATACTTTTTGGGATTTTTTAAAAAGTCGACAACTTCCTGCAGCTCATGCTTTTCTTCTTCTACTCCGGCAACATCGTCAAAAGTTATTTTGTTTTGCGTAGGATCAAAGCGCTTGGCCCGGCTGCGCCCGAAAGTCATCGCATTTTTACTATCACCAGATTGTTTAACATAGGCAAAATAGAAGAACAGCCCCATTGCGCCAAACATAACCAGCAACATTATCCCATTTATCCAACCGCCGAAATTTATCGGCTCAGAATAATCAAACTTCAGTTTATGGTCTGCCGCAGCTTTTTTTAAGTCGGAAAGCAATTCTCCCATCCAAAACGGTGAAATTGTTTTCTTAACCTTTAAATTCTGTGAATTTTTATCGATTGGCTTTTTTAAAGTAAGCTCAACGGTATTACCGGTTATTTCTACTTCATCCACATTGTTTGACTGTAATTGATTCAATATTTCAGAATAATAAACCTTATTTTGACTCAATGAACCGCTGTTAAGATAAGTTGAAACAAGTAAAATAACGGCAATAACTATAATGTAAAATGAGATCCCACTTAGGAGCGGTTTACGTTTCATTAATCAGTTCTCCTCTTCCTGCAAAATACATACTTCCGGTATATTGCGGTAATAATCTTCAAAGTCAAGTCCATAGCCGACAATAAATTCATCCGCAACATTCATTCCTATGTATTTAGGATTTACATCAGTTTTACGTCGAGCCGGTTTATTGAAGGCTGCGCATAATTCAAGGCTGGCAGGATTGCGAGTCGAAAGCATTTCCATAAGTTTTTTCATAGTTAAACCGGAATCAACAATATCTTCGACGATTATAACATGGCAACCTGTAATATTCACATCGCAATCCTTGAGTATTTTAACCACTCCGCTGCTTTCCGTGCCATTTCCGTAACTTGAAATGGCCATAAAATCAACTCTTAACGGTAGATCAATTTCGCGGACCAAATCGGCCATAAACATAAATGCGCCTTTCAACGCACAAATCAATAAAATTTTCTCGCCTCGATAATCTTCCGTAATCTGCTTGCCGAGTCGTTTAACCATTGCGGCAATCTCAGCTTTTGTGATGAAAGTTTTTTCCGTAACAACTCTTGCCATTTTTGCACTCCTTGGTAAAATTCGGCCAAACGATCTCATTTCCCCGTGCCAACAAGCACAACACTGAGCGTTTATCCGGCGGTATTTTACACTCATTAAATATTTTTTTTAAACTTCTTTTGTGACCGTTGCCGCATCTTTGCCAGTCTCCCGGTCGACGATTGCGCAATTCCAATTCTTGGGGTGAGCAATCATGTATGATCCATATTCTGTCATTATAAATGATATGGCAGTTCTTCTCAACCGACTTAATCATCAAATTATGAATAGAATTAGAATTGTTTGCAATTTTATCAGTCGGCCAAAAAAGATTTTCCGCGCTCGCTGCCTCGTTTACAGTGGCAGGAGCATTTATTATATGGGGATCAGCCAGCTCAGTCATAGATTTTTTTAAATAGGCCATGCCGTTATGGATAACCATATAACATGAACCTGCCAAGTCAATCCTACGGTTGTTTTCGCCCTGTAAAATGAAGTCGGCCAGTTTAGTCAATTGAGCATAATTGATATCCAAGCCGGTAGGATGGTTTTTTACATAAAAAAGACGGATAACTGTTTTTATAAGTGCCGGTGCCTTGTCCTTCAGCAAATGACAATCAAGTGGTTCTCCGTAATTCGGCAGATATGACTGCGCTGAGTCTTCAAGGAAATCCTCCGCTTCAGCGGCGGCGGCTGCAATGTTGGCTAGATGAACTTTGGTATTTTTACCGAACTTATCGGATAAAAGAGGCAATAAACTATGCCTTAAATAATTTCTGGTAAATTTTTCATCTGAGTTTGAAGCGTCTTCGGACCAAGCTATATTGTGACTTATCAAATATGATTTAAGCTTAGCCTGAGGGGTTTGAAGAAATGGTCGAAAATATCGTCCGCTGAAGTTACGCATTCCCTGCAAACCGTTAATGCCGCAGCCTCGCATCAGTCGAAAAAAAACGGTCTCGGCTTGGTCATCTAAATGGTGAGCCAAGGCTATGTAGCTGCGCTCAGATGCACAATTTTCAGCCAAATAGTGCTTAAAAAAAGCGTAACGCGCTTGCCTAGATGCGTTTTCACTAATACCGTCAAAAAAATCGTTGGAACCGACGGAGTTGGATGGCGTGGCACAATTGCCTCTGTCCCATACCCCGAGGGTAAAAGGAAGCTGCAAGCTACGGGCAATTGTTTCCACGGCAGCCGCTTCTTCCGCAGCCTCAAGCCGAAGCCCATGATTAAAATGAATAACTTCAAGCTTAAATTTAACGACAGTGCTTATTTCGTGCAAAACATATAACAGTGCCAACGAATCCGCTCCACCGCTGCAAGCGACGACCAAGTTATCCATTAAAGCCCACCAATTTTCCGCCAAGCCCCGCTTATATAGCGAATAGGCCAAAGGTGAAAGCACTAAATTTTTGTTCATACTATTCAAATGGGTAAAGCTCCTCGTTACTACCTGGCGGCATAGGTAAGTCCTGACTCACTACTGCCTCCGGTGGGGGTTGCATAGTGGCAGTTTCAATATCATAAAAACGCGTGAAACGCGGTATCCAACCGAGGTTGATATTACATAAACCACCCGCACGGTTTTTGGCGATATGTAATTCCACCGCTTCTTGTTCTTGCTGTTCCTCAGGACGAGAATTCTTACGCACTATGAACATAACAATATCGGCATCCTGTTCCAAAGAACCGGACTCACGTAAATCGGACAGCTTAGGTGCACCGCCCTCATCTTTGCGCTGCTCGCTGCTTCTGCTTAACTGAGAAAGAGCTAATACAGGAACATCCAGTTCTTTAGCTATAAGCTTCATTGACCGGGAAATTTCCGATACTTCCTGCTGACGACTATCGTTGCGTCGCCCAGATCCTAAACTCATCAACTGTAAATAATCTACAATCACTAAACTTAAGCTGTGTTCTTGTTTTAGCTGACGACATTTAGCCAAAATCTCCATAGGCGTGCAATTAACACGGTCATCAATGAATAATTTTGCATCCATAAGTTTGACTACAGCCGCACTTATCTTGGCCATTTCTCCGGATGAGATATTGTTGCGTTGCAAAGACATCGAATTGATACCTGCGAATGAGGCCAAAATTCTAGTCGCCAGCTCTTCTTTGGACATTTCCAGGCTGAATACGGCTACAGTACCTTGCTGATTAACCGCTATATTGGTAGCGATATTCAGCGCAAAAGATGATTTACCTACACCCGGTCGGGCGGCTAAGATAGTCATTGTACCATTGGTTAAGCCGTTAGTAATTCTGTCTAATGACGCAAAACCGGTCGGAACCGAGCGGCTACCGTGCCTGTTTTCCATCATATCTTCGATTTTGCGACTTAAAACAGATTTAAGAATCTCCAGACCGCTAGTCTCATTGCTATCACGCATCTGAAAAATTTTCTCGGCCGCCCGATTAATCACGAGTTCCGAGTTTTCTTTCTGTTCCAAACAAAGATCGATAATTTCACTCATATTCACGGCTAAGCGGCGCAGGGCAGACTTTTCCTTGACTATAGATACGTATTCATCGATGTTCTTTATTAATGGAGGCTGATTTAAAAGCTCGGAAATATAAGGCATTCCGCCAACTTTATCGGCCAACTTGTCACCGTCTAAAGCGTTGTATACGGTCAGGATATCAATCGGACGGCCATGAGACATCAAATTAAGCATAGCGCGAAAAATAAATTGATGCCGTGGCTCATAGAAATCCGTATCTTGCAGATTGGCGGCAATCGTATTCAAATTCTTTTCGTTGGCTAATGCACAACCCAAAACTGATTTTTCCGCTTCGACATTATTGGGCAAAACCTGTCCGCGCAAGCTTGAACTGCTTTTGCCGGTATTATTGTCAGCCATATTAGAGTGCCTCAACCTCAATATTGATGTCTACTTTAACCTGACTGTGCAATTTTACCGTAGCCGTGGTTCGGCCGACATTCTTTAACACACTGTTGATGGTTATGTTTTTCTTATCTATTTCATAGCCGGATTTTTGCAATAAAGTGGCTACCTCCTGGGCCGTCAGTGCTCCGTACAGCTTGCCGCCCTCACCTGCTTTCATCGCCAGTTTGAAAGTCTTACCGGCCAACTTTTTCCCGTCTTCTTCAGCCGCGGCTAATTCACGTTTTTCTGCCGCAAGCTTGGCCTGTTTCTTAATTTTATACGAATTGATATTGGCGGAAGTAGCTTCAATTGCCAACTTTTGTTTGAATAAGCAGTTGCGTGCATAGCCGTCAGACACTTCAACTATCGCATCCGCTTTGCCGAGATTTTTTACGTCACTCAATAAAATAACTTTCATAACAGTCTCCTAAATTTTCTAAATTTTTCTAAATAATAATTCGGTACAAAACCACGACACATCTCGAAACATGCTCGTTTAAAGTACTTATTCCATTTCCGCCGTCAAACTTTCCAGTTCGTCAACTATATCAGACAAATAATTGATAACTTCCTCCAGCGGTTGAGCAGTGGACAAATCCACTTTTGCCAACCTGGCCAATTCAAGCGGCGGCAATGTCCCCCCCGCCTTGAGCATGGTCTTCCAGTCATCTACGGCAGCTTTCCCTTCTGTATAGATGCGTTTGGCGATAATCGTACCTAAGGTGAGCCCGGCGCTGTAAGTATACGAATAAAGCCCCATGTAGTAATGCGGTTGGCGCATCCAAGTCAGTTCCGCTCCCGGAGTTAGTTCCACCGTATCTCCCCAAAATTCGGTCAGTGTATCTTTCATCAGCTGACACAAAGCATTAAAGCCTAAATTTTCGCCCCGATCAACCGCCAAATACACTTTACGCTGAAAGGCCGCCTCCAACAAGTGAGTTACGAAGTTATGATAATATGTGTTGCTGAGCATAGTCGAAAGAACCCAACGACGGAATCGCAAATTATTACTTTCGCTTAAAAGACTGAAACTGAACAAGACTTCGTTGCAGGTTGAAGGTGCTTCAATGAGATATGCAGACGGTTCAAAACCTAAATAAGTCTGATTCTCATTGACATAATGAAAATGTAAGGCATGGCCCAATTCATGAGCTAAGGTGAAAACATCACTTAGCTGCTTGTTCCATGATAACAAAATAAACGAGTTGCAGTTAATCGGAGTAGCGCAGAAACCACCAGTAGATTTGCCTCGATTGCAAGCAAAGTCCACCCAACGTTCCGTCAATGCCTTGTGCACAACTTTACTGTAATCTTCACCCATTATTTTTAAGGCTGATTCAACATACTTATTAGCTTCCTCGCGAGTTACTGAGGGCGTAAAGCTTGGATCCAGCGGCACATGTAAATCGGCATAAGTGATTTTGTCCCAGCCATGTACACGTTTGAGAAGTTTGGCATATCTACGCATTATCGGTGCTAAATCGCGCATAATAATATCGATTTGGCGATGATACATTTCAGCAGTCACTTGCTGTTTCTGCAACAAATAGTCGAAAATGGAATTGTAATGGCGCAAATCGGCAATGATTTTTTCGTTTTGCACCCTTGCATTGTAGGCGGAAGCAAAAGTGTTACCAACTTGGCGTAAATCTTCGCTAAAAGCAGCAAATGCGGCACGCCGACGCTCCGTATCAGGATCATATTGATATTTATTCTCAAAAGTAACGAAGTCCAGCGGCAGTTTTTGGCCGCCTGTGGTAAAGCAGTGGAAATTAAGGTCTGTCTGCTTGACCAGCGAATATAAATTGTACGGGAAATCCAACGCCGGCTGCAAAGCTGTCAGAGCTTTTTCCACCGCCGGCTCCAAGGTGTGAGACTTGTTTTCCAAGACTTTTCGCCAGAAAAATGCTCGTTTGCCGTCTTCCTTAATGCAGGCTTGCAAATCGTCGACACTCAAATTATTTATTGATGCATCAAATGCAGCAAGCTCAGTATAAGCATGATCCATGAGCAGATTACATTCACCAGCTAAATTCTGTAGTTTTTCATCTGTATAATCAGTCGACAAATTAAGTTGAGCATATGAGGAAATTTTATACATCTTCGACAATATATTTTCATATTCTGGGATATTATGAATAATATTGTGATAGTCCGTCCATTCAGGCCGGGTGCTCAAAAATTTTTTGATTAAAACGGTCAAAGCGTCAATATCTTGGCGGTAGGCATTTTCATCCGAGTACAACAATGTAAGGTCCCATTTGTCGTTTACGGGAACTTCTGAACGCAAAGGTAGATTGGTCATAATTCTTAGCCTCCAAGTTGAATATTTGCTTTCCGGATATTATACCATTTAAGAGCGCATTTGGGGAAAAGTTTACCATCCATAAATCAATCTGGTAACGCATTCACAAAATTTTCCTTATTTCTGAACCCAAGTTAAATCGTACGATTATTAGAAATTAAGCATAAAAAAAGCACCGAACCTTTCGGTTCAGTGCTTGGTGATCTGCCGGAGGTTCGAACTCCGGACCCCCTGATTAAAAGTCAGGTGCTCTACCAACTGAGCTAGCAGATCATGTGGCTGGGATGGCAGGGCTCGAACCTGCGCATGCGGGAGTCAAAGTCCCGTGCCTTACCACTTGGCTACATCCCAATAATGGGGTGAGATATGGGACTCGAACCCACGGTCTCCAGAGTCACAATCTGGCGCTTTAACCAACTAAGCTAATCCCACCATATCGCTAACGCTTTCCGCGGGCACGAGATAAATTATATTACGTATAAACTAATTTGTCAATAGCCCCGGAAAATTTTTTCAATACTTTTCTTTCAATCAGGCAATAGGAAAAGTTTAATTAGGTACATAAGTCAATTTTGCTTGCGGTAATGCACAAAATCTTATAGACTCTCAATATACATATTTCATCGGAGTTACGTATGAATCTGAACGAACTTACTTGCAAAACTGCCGGGATAGATGACCTTGATGTAGTGTACAACATGCTCAAACTTAATTTCCCGCCACATGAGCTTCATCCACGGCCCAAAATAGCCGCTGCAATTCAAAGCAAATATTTCATAGCCGACTTACTGTTATATAAAAGCAAGCCAGTTTTGCTTACTTGCCGCTGGGATCTGCCTTACTGTGAATTTTGGGAATATTTGGCGGTACATCCTGACTTTCACAACCAAGGTATTGGCAGCAAATTTATGCGAGACTATTTCCAAAGACGAAGTTCTGAAAAGCCGTGCCTTTTAGAAGTTGAATTGCCTCAATCAGAGTTGGCACTGCGTCGCATAAACTTTTACAAACGATTGGGTTTCATTGTGCAAAAATACGAATACTGGCAACCGGAAATCAATCCTGGGCACGGAGCAGTTCCTTTTAAGCTCATGGCCTATGGTCGTAGCCTTCCCTACGCTGAATACGAAACCTGTGTACTAGAAATGATGCAAATGGCGTATGGAAGGGCCGATTTTGATCCATTAACCGGCCGTAAAAATTAACTAAACGTAGCAACAACTCATAGGCAAAACGTCAGTTTTTAGTTCGGCGCGAGGCTTTTTTCTTGCTGCGGTCATGCCGGTACCCTTGCTTTCTTTCAGATGAAAATTTTTCCCTACCCTCTCTCGTTGTGGCGGAAATCAAGTGCATGATTTTTTTACTCCGCGCAACCGATATTTTCGATTGGGCAACGCTGTAGCCGAAAAAGCCTATCCATTCGCTGTGGGCGTAATAATTACCATGAAGATAATTTACCAAATCGGTGGTGTATAAGCACAACGCTCCGTTCTTATCCAAAAGTTGCGGCCTGACAAATACATCTTTGATATAGGCAATAAAGCAATCGTGGCTGCCTAGCGTAATTTTTTCCTTAACTTCACAAATCAACGCCACTGGAGACTCGGCCACAGCAGGTGGAAAATCAGGCAAAAGCTTTTCCGGAGTTAAGCCTGTCGCAGCAAATTTATCTAAGTTACGGCCGGACTTAACCCCACAAAAGTCCAAAGCTCTAGTCATTGAAGCTGTTACCAGATTAACAATAAATTTACCGTCAGAAACTATCAGTTCATAAGAATATCTGGATGGCCTCAATGAAATACTCAGCATAGGTGGCTCGGAATTGATTATTCCCGTCCAGCCTATTGTTATCAGGTTGGGCTTTTCCAAGCTGCCGCAGCTTACCAATACCGATGGCAAAGGGCCCAGCAGGGTACCGGGTCCGATTGAAACTTTATTAATAGATTCATTGCTTAGGCTCATCTTTGACTCCTAACAGTTCTTTATCTAATAAGTATGCTTTGATGTTAATTCCATCCTTGTAGCCGACTAGCTTGCCTTTAACGCCAAGAACGCGATGGCAAGGAATCAGGATCGGCAAAGGATTGGCGGCGCAGGCGGCTCCTATGGCCCGCGTAAGATTGCGGGCAGTAACCATTTTTCCGTCTCTTCTAGGATTACTGTAATTATTTTCAGCCAAATAAGCTTCAGCTAATTCAGTATAAGTTGTAGTGTGCCCGTAAGAAACTTTTTGAAGCAAACGCCAAATTATCTGTTGGAATGCCGTTCCTGCGTCCGGATTTATTTTTACGTCAAACTCACGCAATTCATCATGCAAATAAGCATAAATTTGTTCGGCCGCATCTCTTAGTGCAGGTAAATTGATATCGCCTTGGGCTTCAAACAAGTGCTGCTTGACATCTGAATTAAACCGACGCCTTGATATCACCTTGCAGTCTTCGTCAACTATACCCAACCTATAACCTGTTTGAGTAAGCCAAGGATCGACCGAAAGCTGACTGAATTGCAAAAACTCAACTTTTTCAACCCATATGGCTGAGCCGAATACTGCTACAAATCCCGGACCAAAGTCGCCGACGATGTACCATTTAAGTTGCCGATAATCGGATCGTCGCAAAGTCAAAATTCGATAAAGCGAATTTCCTTCGGTATCAAAATAATCACCAAGCGTTGAGCAAGCAAAACCAAGATCGACAAGATCATTAAGCAGTTTAGTTTCTGAAGCTTTAATTGAAAGAAGGTATAAATTATAGGAAGAATTACGACACAAATCTTCTAAAATCAACCGCAGGGCCTGCTTATTCCAAGCCGTGTATTCTCCCCATTTGTCTTCGGTCAGCAGCGGCCCTAAGCTTATGAAAGCACAGTCCGCTGCTCCTGGCCAGGAATTTATCACATAAGGCAAAACTGAATTGTCGGACAACCGCACAGCCGCTGCTTTGCTGCCGCGTTGATGCGCACTACTGAAAACCGCCGACATAAAAGGGATCTTTGTCGGTTCGGTATGATATAATTTACTTAAGACAAGTCTTTCAAGCAACATCTTTGCTCCAAATAAACCGTCATGGTAATTTATCGTTAAGCGAATGCACAGTGGTCGTAGAATCGTCAGACTTATCTTCCGGCAATATCAAATCATTCTCCCGACGCTTGATAAATGTTATTGTCCAAAGAACGATTACCGCCACAACAACCTCAAGTCCCCAAATTATCAGGAATGATTTCAAATTATTGCCGGTAAGCAATATGTCAATAATCAGCAGCAGGATAATGCTGCCTGACACCAACAGAACTTTGCGCATGGGTCCGGTAATAATATATGCCGAAGCGCGTCTTACAATATCCTCCAAAGCCTGCTCACGATCGGCCGTAATTTGACGTTTACCGTATTTACCTCTTCCAGAAACGGTTTTCTTTTTTTTATTGGTTATAGCCGTAATAATGAGCTTCCTTCCTACAAAAATTTACTCTATTATGTTAGCATAAACCTGTAGGCTGCGCAAAGAAAACACTTTCAAAAACCGGAAATTTAGGCTGTTTTATTAAAGGAAAGAGGTAAAAATGCCGTTAGATGGATACACTGTAACTTTTTTAACCGCGGAAATCGCTAAACTAATTGAGGGCGGCCGTATAGACAAGGTACTGCAACCGGAAAGTTATGCTGTAGTTTTGCTTGTTCGTAATCATAATACCAACTTTAGACTTATGCTGAATGCCAATCCAGCTGCACCATATTTTAATCTGATCGATTATGATCCGATAAATCCTAAACAGGCTTACGGTTTTTGTATGTTTTTACGTAAACATTTAGTCGGAGCGCGCATTATAAGCTTTGAGACCCCTGGCCTTGAAAGGCAGATTCGTATGCAAGTGCAGCAAGTAAACGAGTTGGGTGATACGCAAAACCGAATGTTGATGTTTGAACTTATGGGTAGGCACAGCAACATTATTTTTGTCAACGAAAATAATATAATAATGAACGCTTTGCGCTATATTGACAGTTCGGTATCGCGTAAACGGGAAATTTTACCTGCCCATCCTTATTCTCCCCCACCGGCACAGATCAAGCTATCATTGACCCAAATACAAAAGTTTTGGCAGAATTATCCCACTTCCTTAAAAACCTTGCCGAAAGATCACTTAGAAATGAAACTGCCTGACTTTTTACTAGCGCAAGCTCAGGGAATTTCACCTTTTATGGCCAAAGGCTTGGCTGACTCGGTCAGTATGGATAGTCAGCATAAGTTGTACGAACTTAGCGTAGCAGCGGCAGCTAAGTTGGCTGAATTTTTTCTGGATTTACAAAATGGTGTCTACGCACCGACCATATATCATGATCTGGCAAATGATAAATTTGATTTGCACTGTTGCCATTTTAACTTACCAAGCCTCAGTGCCTCTTCAGCAACCAGTTTAATTACAGCTGGGCAGGAAGTTTTCAGAGCCATTGAACGGCAAAGCAATTTTAACCGTTATCAACAGCTCCTAATGGATAAGGCCGAGGCCAAATTGAAAGCATTGAATAAAATCCATAAAATACTGCAAAACGATTTGCGGGATGCTTCCGGCTATGAAAAGCATAAACTTTATGGCGATCTTATTTTTGCAAATTTATATAATTACACAGAAGGATCCGACACACTAATAGCAACGAATTATTTTTCAGAAAATCAGGAACGTGTGAAAATTCCTTTGGCAGTAAATCTAAGTGCCGCTAAAAATGCTCAAGCTTATTTTAGAAAATACAATAAAAATAAGCATAAGTTTGAGATGGCTACAGCTCGTCTGCAAAGCTGCGAAGCTGATCTGGCCTATGTTTCTTCGGTTATTTCGGCTGCAAGCACAGCTGTCGATGCGAATGATCTTAATGCAGTCGAAGAAGAAATGCACCTGTCGAAGATGTTTAACGATAGAAATAAATCAAACAAGGACAAAGCGAACGCTTCATCGAAACACGATCCTTTGTTGCATCCCGGCAAGCCAGGCAAAAAATCTTTGAAGAAGAAAAAAAGCATCAATGTGGCAAAGAAAAAGTTGAATTGCCAGTCCAGCCTTCCCCATTCTCTTCCATTGAGCTACCGAATTGACAATTTGACACTTTGGGTCGGGCGGAACAATTTGCAAAATGACCGACTCACCTTAAAATCGGCAGCTAAAGACGATTTGTGGTTTCATCGAAAAGATGCACCCGGCGCACATGTGATATTGCGTACTAGCGAAAAATCAGGTGAAGTTAATCAGGCTACCGTTGCTGAAGCAGCCGCAATATGTGCTTGGTTCAGCATTAAAAATTCTGACCGTACGCAATTGGGGAGCCTAATGAATCTGGAAAAAGTTGCCGTTGACTATTGCCCGATTTCACATGTCAGCAAACCCAAGGGCAGCAAGCCTGGTCGCGTGATTTATCGTGAATACAATACATTGTATGTTGTTCCCAAGGCCCCTGAGGAACAGGATTCTATGCTCAGCTAGCATGACTGTTGTTGATAAGAAAGGCTGCGATTAATGTTGATAGCCAGGGCGTGGGAAAGGCAGGTTTTCCAAGGGATAGGCTATTTCAGCGGCGATTTTAGCAGAGTAATCACTTTCCGCCAGCGAAAATATGCAACCGCAAAACTTCTGTCTATACAAGCCATCTCGTTTCGCCATATCCTGTCCATAGTGGTAGCCCGGTCGGAAATCAAACCCGTAAAATCTAAGGTTGAATTTTTTCGCCGCGAGCTTGCCCAGCTGTAAGATTAAAGGTCGGTTCTGGTAAGGACTGACCAATAAGGACGTGGAAAAGCCTTCATAGCCAAGCTCAGCTGCTTTGGCAGCGGTTTGATACAGGCGCACGGCATAGCAAATCCGGCAATGACCGGCCTTGTCTCGTTTTACAAAAGACCGCCACCTCTCTTCTTCGGAATCACCGGCAGTAAGGAACTTGAATTTATGCTTAACGTTTAGTTCGTTCAGCCCACCCAGACGCCGCTCCCATTCCAGTGTCGGATGAATATTAGGATTATAAAAATAGCCTTGCGGTTCAATACCGTGCACGCGTAAATAGTATAATGGCCATTCTGTACATGGAGCGCAGCAGCAGTGAAAGAATATTTTTTTCGGCAAAACACTTCCGTCTTGAACGAATACCGGTGCTCCACGCTCAACTACCGCGTGTGGTTCATAAAAAAAGTCAGTATCAATCATTTTTTCTCAGCATCCTTGTTTCCTTCAATTTCCTTCAACTCATTTCAACTCACTTCGAGTACCTTATGATCCTTGATAGTTATCAGGAACAGGTCGGTTAACATGCTTAAAAGCAGCGGGAGTAAGCACCCTTCCTCGCGGCGTTTTGGACAAAAAGCCCAATTGCATCAAATAAGGTTCATACATATCTTCTATCGTATTACGATCTTCGCCAGTAATCGCGGCAATTGTATCCAAACCTACCGGACCGCCATGATAAAAGTCAATAATTTTAATAAGTATGTTGCGATCAGTCTCATCCAAACCGAGCTCATCTATACACAAGGCTTTCAAACCATTTTCTGCTATAGTCCGCGTAACGGTAGAAGTCGAAGCCACCTGAGCAAAATCGCGCAAACGACGCAGCAGTCTGATAGCTATGCGCGGAGTCCCCCGCGAACGTTCCGCAAGGCAAGTTACTGCTTCTTCGGTAATCCCAATGTGCATTATCTCGGCGTCACGTTTGAGGATTGCCGCCAAATCTTTGACATCGTACAGCTCCAGCCGATTGATGACGCCGAATCGATCACGCAAAGGCGCAGACAGGTTTCCCGCCTTGGTTGTTGCTCCAACAAGAGTAAAAGGAGCCAAATCAAGCCGCACTGAACGAGCTGACGGCCCCTTGCCAATCATAAGATCAAGCACACGGTCCTCCATAGCTGGATATAGAATCTCTTCAACACTGTGATTGAGCCGATGAATTTCATCAATAAAAAGCACGTCCCGTGGTTGCAGATTAGTCAATATTGCCGCAAGATCCCCCGCTTTTTCAATGGCCGGGCCACTTGTAATTCGCAGATTACTTTTCATTTCTCCGGCTATGATCCCGGCCAAAGTGGTTTTGCCAAGCCCGGGCGGGCCATAAAGCAACACATGATCAAGCGCTTCATTCCGTTCTAAAGCTGCCTGAATAAAAACCTGCAAATTTGCTTTCACCTTATCCTGCCCGTAATAATCAGACCATACGAGAGGCCTTAAACTTGGTTCATCCCTATCCTCGTTAATCCTTCGATAGGCCACCATTCTGTCCGGCTCATCATTGTCGGACGAATAGTAATCCCCGCTGTTTTCCCGGCAATAGTCTGAATCATCGGATAAAAACATATCATCATTTTCGTTTTGTCTGTTATCATACATATTCATTTTCTACCCTGCAATGCAATAAAATTAGCATCTTCCAATCAATTATAGCTGTTACTGAAAAGTCCTATCAAAGCCGCGTAAAGCCAAGCGAATATTTTGATTTAAATCTAATTCAGGGTCAAACACGGCCTTAGCCTGCTTAACTGATGTCTTATAATCATAGCCTAGTAAAGTTAAAGCCTCAACAACTGCACTAAAGTCATCGGCTACATCAATGGTATCCTCCTGTGTCTCTAGTGAAGTTAAACCGGTTGAAGCCTTAGCTGACGGTGAACCTGCTTTTTTCAATTTGTCACGCAAATCGATTACTAGCCGTTCAGCATTTTTCTTCCCCAAACCTTTAATTGACGTTAAAATTTTTAGATCATTGCGCAAAATTGCTAAAGCAAACTGTTCAGGGGTTATGCTGCCCAAAATTTGCAATGCCAGCTTCGGACCTATTTTATTTACTCCTATTAGCATTTTAAAAAGATTTAATTGTTCTTGAGAGGCAAAGCCATAAAGTTCAAAAATATCTTCTCTGACATACAAATAAGTAAATACCTTTACTTTATCACCTGCCGTCCAAGCTGGTAATTTGGGCATCAGCAGTGTGTAGCCGATGCCGTTACACTCGATAACTACACTGCCTGCGTCCACATATTTATACTCACCATTTATATAAGCGTACATGCCATCCTCCTGCAACATTCCCAGTTATATTTAATTTCTATTTATCTCACGATACATAAATCTAGTCATGTCAGTATAGGTTTATTGATATCCTCCCACTGCTCGAAAATCGACCCGCGGACCCGTGTGGGCCTGACAAACGGCTATGGCCAAAGCATCAGCGGCATCATCAGGTTTCGGCATTTCATCCAGGTGCAAGAGTAGCTTTACCATTGACTGAACCTGCCGCTTTTCCGATTTACCATACCCCGTAACTGCCAGCTTGACCTGTAACGGCGTATACTCAAACACTGGAATTTTATATTGCGCAGCGGCCAGTAAAGCTATTCCTCGGGCTTCGGCAGTTCCGATAGCTGTCGTAGTATTGCGGGCAAAAAATAGCTCCTCCACCGCCAAGACGGCCGGATTATATTCACGCATGATTGCAATTAATCCGGTGTGAATCTTGTAGAGTCGTCGTTCAATCGGCATTCTGGCCGGAGTTGTCAGCACCCCGAAATCAAGCGGATTTAATCGATTGTTCTTGGTTTCCAATATTCCATAGCCGGTGATTGCATAGCCAGGATCGACACCCATAATTATCATAATACTAGTCACCTATTCGTAGTCACGTATGTTTTTTATTATTCTTTGACAATATCTGCTACAATTATAACTAATTATTAACGTCAAGTCATGTAGATGGAAAGGGCAGACAATGCAAGTCTTAATTTTAGTTTTTCCGTATGCAGGTCGTCGTTGCCAACAGCTTTACCCTCGCTTTCAGCCGACGCCCAAGAATTTATTGGCTGCCTTAAAAACTTGCGAAAATGATTTGTTTGCTCATTCTTCGCATTTTTCGCCTGCTTTAAGCTGTCATTGGGAATGGAACCGTATTCCCCACGATACGGTTGCCGAATTTATGGCCGCATTGCCAACGAGTACAGTTTGGGGTAAAGCAAAAATAAGCTGTAATCAAAATTGGTATTCACCTTATTGGCAAAACATAGATTTTACCGACCAGTATCGCTCAATTCTGGCTAAATATGCTCCGGATAAAATATATGTCATAGGCAGTTTAAACTACTTTTTGCTTAAGCGGATACTTGTTTCCCATGAATATACTGCCATATAGCACGGTTAAACAACCAAAATATTGTCAACAGTATAGCATAACCGAAAACAATGATTAATGTATGCCAGACATAGGCCAAACTACCTATATAACTTTCTATTACCGGAACGTTGGTGAAATAGCCATAGTTCTCGCCGGTACAACGATCAAAAATCGCTAAAGCAATATTAAAAACGAAGAGAAACGCTTGCATATTCAGCCAATCACGGAAATCTGGTCGACTAGACCATTTGAATAATACACAAAAACAATTGAAAGCAGGGCCAAATGTCCTATAACATAGGTGTAATTGGTGACATGAGGGAAAAGAAAATTATCCGGCTGGGGTACCACAAAAGCCATCCAGGTCCCTACGGAGCCAACAGTTACGGACCATTGTTCAAGCGCACGAATTTTTTTGTAAACATTTAAACGTTGCAACGCAAATAGTATAACAAATATTATAGTAGCGAACCTGCAATGATATATCGGTAAAGCATCATGGAATTGACCGATGTATATGTACCAAGTGTAGAGGAATATTATTACTGATAAAAGGACAGCGTTGGTTACACCGTCAATTCTACGAATGACCTTAGCTTGCTTATCGACGGTATATTTGTGACTTAATTTGCGGCAGTACAAAAGCCCAGTGATAAAAAAGGCCAAGAAAATCAAAAGTAAAATGCAATGAATAAGAGTAAAGAGTATCGGCTTCGCATCCGGTGTCGCTCTGTAAAAATAGGCAAAAAAGTTAGCTGACATATCGAGCACAAGACCTCATACCATAGTTTAAGCAAAAGCTACAATACTATACAAAAAAACCGAATCACTTGTGTAATTCGGTTGGTGCGGTCGACAGGACTTGAACCTGCACGGATGTTACTCCATAGCGACCTCAACGCTACGTGTCTGCCAGTTCCACCACGACCGCAATTGCGATAGGGTGATTTTATCACACTGGAAAATTAAATTCAATAGTCTGAAACCGCTGAACCATATCAATTTTGAGCAAGTTTGCAGGATTGGCAAAAACAAGGTTAAAACGCCACATCATCTTTGCGAAAGACAACCAAAAAAGTTTGAAAGAAGATTTTTAAGTCAGTTTTAAAGCTTAAACCGCGCAAATACTCGCAATCGAGGTGTATTTTTTGATCGATTTCCATCAAATCCCTGCCTCTGATTTGAGCCAATCCGGTTATCCCCGGCCGTAGCTGATATATTCCATTGTATTTACGCAAATAATCCATATCTTTTTCTTTCGGGATCAGCGGACGCGGACCGATTAAACTCATCTTCCCTTGTAAAACATTCAATAGTTGCGGCAATTCATCCAAACTTGTCCGGCGAAGGACCTTCCCTACTTTCGTAATATAAGATTCCGAATTGCGCATTTCAAATGTTGATACATTTTTTGGTGCATTGACAAACATTGTACGGAATTTACAAATATTAAATAAGGTTCCGCCTCTGCCCACGCGCTGTTGGCGAAAAAATATGGGCAAACCGGATTCAAAGGCAATGATGAATGAAATTACAATAAAAACCGGTAAGAGATGTATAATGGCTAGTGATGCGATTATTATGTCCAAAAGACGCTTTAGAAAAATATTGTATAAATATTGAGACCTGGTAAGTACATAGGGCTTAATTTCCAGTAATAGTTGTAAACGTTGTAAGTCATCATACGAAAATAAGTCATTGCTGTTTCTGTATTCCGTGTTCACGTACGCCTCCACCGATTTTCTTGAAGATATTTAAGCCTAAATCGGTAAATATTGCAATGGTACTAAAGTGCCGAGCGCAAAATATTTTCTACTTTTGACTTATCAACAATCCCTTCATGTTTTTTTACACCGTTAACATAAAAAGCAGGCACGTAGTAATAATCGTAACAATCGGCAAGTGCCGGTTCAACCGCCTCGTCAATAATTTCAACCTCGATTCCGGACAGCTCAGGATACGCACTTTTCAATTCAGAAAGCATCTTTTGTGCCTTTTTACAAAATGGGCAGTCTTTTAGGATAAAAATAGTTACTTTTTGCATAATAAAGCTCCTTTAATTTATAAAACAACTTGCCAAATCACGTCAAATATATTATAACACTAGCAGGACACATATCTGTGATTACTGTTACATTCGATTACAAGTACGTTACAGCGATGCAATGCATTCGTAAAGTGGATGCACAGCAAGTTAAATGTTAAATAAGAGGTAAATTTGGCCAACGCATTGTTGAAAAAAATATTTGTTTCAGCTTTAATCGCCGCGATCGCAATTCCCGGCATAGTTGCTTTGAGATATGCTTTTCCTCCGATCCAAGCTGTTGCCGTCGGAAAGATAGCCTTGTCCGATAAGACAATGGATCTTCTGGTTCGTCCTGCCGTTTCTGCCAAAGATGCCTATTTGATAAGTGATGACAAAGCATTACTTTTGCAAGCGGATAATACAAACAGTTCACCTGATGTCGTAGTTAATGCTGACGATCTGTTTTACCGTAGTGAACTTAAATTCCCTCACCGCGCCAGAATTAGCGGAATGGCTGATTCATCTTGGCAAGATTTAGCCTGTCGTTACTATGATGACCCCGGCAAAGGGGATCTTATTGCCGCCAATAACCCTACCATTCGGCCCAATGAATTGATCAACGGTGTAGTAGTTACCATACCTTCACCGGATAATACCGCCTCAATTTCAGAAGCTATCTTAACTGGAAAAATTAATACAACTCCATCAGATAATCTTTTGAGTCCGACTGGCAAATTAAATGTAACTGCTCAAGAGTTCGATCTCTTTGTAAGAGTTATTGCCGCCGAATGCGGTGCCAATTGGGATTACAAAGGTGTGCGCATGGTTGCGGAGAGTATCGTCAACCGAGCGCGTAAAACTCACAAAAATCTATACGATGTTATTATGCAACCTGGGCAGTATTCAGTTATCGCCTCGAGAGCTTATCTTATCTCTAAGCCTTCAGCCTTGCATCGCCAAGCGGCAGTTGATTCACTTTACGGGAACAATTTCTTACCAGCAAATGTTGAATTCTTTTGTACCAAAAAAGCTTATGACGATACCGATTGGTTCCATAATCTGAAAATTTTTGACGTTTATGATAACACAGTTTTTATGTCGGTTGACAAGACCGTTGCCCCAGCCGCCAAAAATGCGCCGTCAGATAATGATTGAAAGAAAATTCACGTTACCTAAATTGGCCGGTAATTTATATGTTACCGATCTTGACGGCACCCTCTTGAATACTGAAGGGAAATTATCGACAAGTGCAATTAAAAGGTTGAATTTTCTTCTGCCGCGTATGAACATAACTTTTGCTACCGCTAGAGAATACGCAGCCGCCATGCCGCCCTTGGCACAATTAGATATCAACTTGCCTTTAGTTGTAGCTAACGGCGCTTTTATTTATGACCCTGAGACTGGTTCGCCAATTGAAGCATGCTATCATTCCCAAGCCACATTGATATACTTAGACGCTCTTTTCAGACAGTGCTACCCGCTCACGCCACATGTCCATACTCGTATCGCCAACCGTGACATAGTTATATTTTATCCGGAATCACTTTCTGATGGAGGTAAATACTATGCAGATCATGCTCAAAATCCAGAGCGATTCCGTCTGCTCCCTGGCCCGGTCGCTAAGGCAAAACTAGATAATTTATATGCAGGAGATGTGTATTGCATAAATTTAATTGACAGTTATTCAGTACTTTTACCAATATATGAGGAACTAAAAAACAAATCAGAACTTTTTATTCTCTTTCAGCAAGAGTTATATCGCCCCGAATGGTGGTTGGCTGTCTATCCCGCAACCGCGCATAAAGGTTTAGCACTTAACAAATTAAAAAATTTGATTCCTGGGATAAAACGTGTCATCACCTTCGGTGATACAGACAACGATCTACCTTTACTTACCGCTTCAGATTACGGCATTGCGGTCGCAAACGCTTCCGACGTACTCAAAACAAAGGCCAATCTTGTTATCGGCGCAAACTATGAAGAGGCGGTAATCAATTATTTATGGCATGAATATTTGACAAACTATCCTGATTAGATTATTATGTAGAAAAAATATATGGTCTTCGGGGCAGGGTGCAATTCCCTACCGGCGGTTACAGTCCGCGAGCGCAAGCAGAGCCCGGTGAAATTCCGGCACCGACAGTATAGTCTGGATGGAAGAAGGCATGTTCTACTCCTGGTGAAGACTGTATCTTTGAAAGGAGCTTTTTTATGGAAAAAACTAAACTAAAAACCCTGACTACCGTTGCTGTTCTATCAGCTTTGGCCTACGTCTCAACGGTAATTATTCGCATCCCCCTAATTCCCGGTATGGAATTTCTGAAATTTGACCCTAAAGATATGCTTATTATAATAATCGGCTTTTTAGTCGGGCCGCTTTATTCAATAATATCTTCTTTAGCCGTAAGCTTTATCGAAATGATTACGGTAAGCAGTACCGGCATTATCGGATTTATTATGAATGTGCTTTCAACCGTAGCCTTTATCCTACCGGCCACCATTCTTTACCGAAAAAAGCGCTGCCTGAAATCAGCGATTATAGGATTGGTGATCGGCGTTTTACTCATGACCGCAATAATGATACTTTGGAACTATATATTGACTCCTATTTATACGGGATGGCCCAGGGCTAAAGTTGCTGCTTTATTGGTGCCAGCCATTCTCCCCTTTAACTTGATCAAAGGCGGTATAAATATGATTTTGACATTGTTATTGTATAAACCGCTCAGCAAAACTTTAAAGTCATTTAAAATTAACTAAGTCACATAAGAAAAAGGATATCGGCGGCAGTATCACCGGTGTCCTTTTTCAATTCAAATATTTGCCAATTATTTTATTTTCGAGGGAAAGCCTTTATTTCTTTCAGTTTATTCATCAGAAAACTTGGGACATTCAAATGTTGGGCCGAATAGGCTATCAATTCGAAGCCGAGGATGACAACATGATGTGAAAAGTTTTCGGCCGGATCAATCAGCAAGAATACACCCAGGAAAATATTTGCTATCCCCCAGAAAACTTTAAGCAGCCATTTTTGTTTGATATAAGCATAATAAATGGATTGATCAAAAAGTCTAGCTCCTTTAATTATACCGAGCAATCCCCAAACATAGCCCATAAATTCGATGGCATTATCACGTTTAAACAGAATTATCGAACCTACCACTACCATCATCAGCGAAGTAGCCATATCTACATTAGCAAGTTCACTATAAGTTTTATGACGAATTGCTTCAAGATGTGAATATATCCCACCAAGTATCATCAACGTTCCCAATAACAGCGGCGCATAATCCGTCATAATATACGGTTCTACAATGCACGCAACACCAATTAATGGGAAAATATACGGTACTGCTATTTTAAAAAATTCTTCTAAATACGGTGTCGGAGCGGATACCATACTCATCCTCCCTTTTTCAAGCTATAATTTCACGCTTTTAAAGTCTAACAGATGAGGAATGATCCGTCCACGGCAGTAGCTTTTTGAGGCAAAAAAAGTTAAAATAAGTTGTACGTGGAGGAATAATATGAGTCTTTTCGGCATTAAACCTAATAATAACAAATATGAAATTACTTTACATGTAAAAGGCATGATGTGTAGTCATTGTGAAGCAATGGTCAATAAAGCTTTAGATGTTATTCCGGGAATTATATCCCACTCAGCTGCAGCAGCTACCGGTGAAGTTCGTATAATCGCCGGGGAAGTTTTAAGCGAAGAAATGTTGGCCGGGGCTGTTACCGGTCTTGGCTATCAACTTATTGATTATCAAATTCGGAAGCTGTAATACGTTTATGAAAACATTTAAAAATACATTTAAAACTGCGCTAGTTATTACGCTTGCGCTTAGTTTAATTTTACCGCTTTTTGCTTGCAAGGAAAAAACTTCAGGATCAGGATCAGCATCAGGTAATTCCTTGTATCAGCAATATTTCGATGTCTTTGACACTGTAGTTACATTATCAGCTAATGGCTATCAAACTGAAGAATTTGAGGCCGCCTGTCAAGACCTACACAAAGAAATGCAGCGTTATCATCATCTGCTGGACATTTATCACACCTATGACGGAGTTACCAATCTAAAATCAATCAATGACGCGGCGGCTGAAGGATCGGCCAACCATATAAAAGTTGATCCAGAATTGATGCATTTTTTAAAAGAATCCAAAAAAATATATAATATAACAAGCGGTGCCACCAATATAGCCTTGGGCAGCGTAATTGATCTGTGGCATCGCGAAAGAATAGCAGCTTTGGACCATCCTGATAAAGCGAAACTGCCTGATGAAGCAAGTTTAAAAGCCGCCGGCAAACATATTAATATTGATGATTTAGTATTAGATACAGAAAATAATGAAGTCAGTGTTAAAGATCGAAATCTGCGGTTGGACGGCGGCGCTATCGCTAAAGGATACATCGCCGATCGATTGGCCGACTACGCAATCAGCAAGCACTATAACCATTTCCTGTTAAATATTGGTGGGAATATCAAGGCTGTTGGAAGCAAAGATGCTGCGGGAACTCCTTGGAGTGTGGCTATTCAAAATCCTGAAAAAGAAGCTCCCAATCCTTATTTGTTGGTGCTCAATTTAGTAGATACGACCTTAGTTACTAGCGGAATTTATGAGAGATTTTATATTTTTCACGGCAAATGCTATCACCATATAATTGACCCGGCAACCTTATTTCCTTCCGACCGTTTTAAAAGCGTTTCGGTTTTTACACACAGCTCTACCTTGGCTGACGGACTTACAACCGGTCTATTTAATATGGATTTAGCTGCCGGGCAAAGTTTAGTTGCCAAGCTAGATGACGTGGAAGCTGTCTGGGTGGATCATAACGGTAAAGTAACCTATTCTCCCGGCTTAAAAAAGTATATAAAAACAAATTATGTCGATTAAGTTTTCAAAAGTTGTTTTTTCAAGTTTTTCTTTCTTTGCAATAAACTTATGAAAAACCCTTCACATCCGTCACGTGCCGGCAATAAATTAAGCTTCCCTGCGGATAAGTTTTTTCGCTCAACCTCGTCGAGCCGATCGACGAAGGATACAGGTAAATACGGGGTCAGATCAACCGGGGTAAATTCTTGCCCTTCAGCACTTTCCAAGAAAGTGTTAACTTGTCCTTCATTTTCATCCCAATTTAACGTACAAGTACTGTACAGCAGATATCCTTGAGCGGCTGTAAGTAAACTTGCCGTCCGTAAAATTTCGGCTTGCAACGGCAAAAGGCGGCAAATTTTTTCATAATTCATATTCCATCGCAATTCCGGCTTACGGGCCAAAACACCCAAGCCGCTACACGGGACATCGGCAATTACCAAAGCTGCTTTGCCGCTACAACGAATGATTGGCTCAGCTTTTCTGTCGGTGGCATCCACCACGGCAGTTTTAATTTCTGGAAGACCCAAGCGAGATAAATTATCAATCAGGGCATCCAATCTAGCCTGATTAATGTCCCAAGCTTCTACAAAAGATGCAATCGATTGTTCATTAGTGTAGGTCGAGGTCGGCAAATTACCAGAACTAGGCGACTTATTACTCAGCAGCAAACGCTCAAGCACATGAGTGATTTTGCCGCCAGGAGCTGCGCATAGATCAATAACCAGATGATTATCATCCGGATGTGTGGGTATAGGGGCAATCATTCCGACCAGCATTGCGCCTATTCCCTGAACAAAAAATTTTCCAACTTTAAATGCAGGCAATTCGGTGAGCGATGCGCCTTTTAAGTTTAATTTCAGGACGTGGTCAAAATATGGATGTGCTTCAGCGGCCACTGAATAAAGTTTAAGTTCGTTGATCAAAGAAATTACATTAGACCGGCATCTGTTCACTCGTACAGTTAAATCAGGGGGCATAAGTAAGGCTTGTAATTCAATTTTAGCCTGCTCAATTCCGAATCGTTTTTTAAAGTAGCCTGCCAGTTCCGGCAACAAAGAGTATTGTAAGGCTAAATTTCCGGGCGGAATACAGACGGGATGGCTGACTTCCGCACGCATAACGGCATTAGCAAAATCAACCATTCCCTGATGACGATATTTTTTAACTAATTTACAACATTCATTCACAACCGCAGTTTCAGGTAAATTGCGACTATAGCGCAACTGCCAAACCGCGGTTCGTAATACACTTTTCAGCCACGGATCGAGCTTCTCAAGGCCTATTTTGCAATGCTTGCCCAAAACATAGTCAATTGTATACAGATAGGTCATCGTACCATAAACAATAGCCACGGCAAGATTTCGTTCCGGCAAGCTTAAAAAGTTTACCGTTTGGCGTAAAACCGGGTCAAACGAAGCCATATCGTGCAACGCGAGGCAATGATAAATAACTTGAGCTGCCGCTTCACGGCCATTATCAGGTTGTTTTAAACGGATTCCTGAATAAAGCACTTCAATTTTCCTCTAGAACGAAACTGCTTCCAACGGCAAAGTTATGGGCACAGTCGCGTGCATCAAGGCGTTTCCCACCGGTGAACTGTAATTCATCTAAGGCCAAGATACCATCACCGGTGCCGACCCACAGTTCTCCCTTGGGTGCCGGTAGAATCTCCCCCGGGAAATACTTCGCTATATTATACTTACCGACCTCGGCAGAGTGAGTATCTATCACGTGTGAACGATAAATTTTGAGTCTCTTGCCGTTGTAACCGGTGTAAGCCCCCGGCCATGGATCGGTACCGCGAACCAAGTTGAAAATCGTTCGAGCTGATCTGGTGAAGTCGATCTTACCGACTGAACGATCCAATAGGGATACATACGTGGCTTTTGTCTCATCTTGCGGTATTTCGGAGATTTTTCCCGCCACCAAATCTTTAATAGTGCCAGGTAAGACGGTACCACCCAATTTGCCCAATTCCGTCATCAATGTTGCAACATTGTATTCGTCCTTTAGAGGTATGCTTGCTTGACGTAAAATATCGCCGGCATCCATGGCCATGGTCATACGTAGTATAGTAATCCCAGTTATTTCGTCACCATTAATAATTGATTGTTGTACCGGAGAAGCCCCGCGATATCGCGGTAATAGTGAGCCATGCACATTAATACAACCTAAACGAGGTAAATCAAGAATATTCTGGGGGAGGATCCGTCCATAAGCCGCAGTAACGATAAGGTCCGGTCTGTAATCAGCCAAATTCTCCTGAAATTCCGCAGTCTTAATTTTTACCGGTTGCAAAACAGGAATATTATTAGCTACAGCAAGTTCTTTAACTGGGGTAGGCAGGATGACTTGTTTACGCCCCCAAGGCTTATCCGGCTGTGAAACACAAAGAACCGGCTTGAGGTCGGCTTCTATCAATGCTTGAAGTGAATAAGTCGCATATTCCGGGGTTCCCATAAAAATTATTCGTAAATCAGTCATGCATTACCTGCCCAAATTTTAATCTAGTTTATTTCCGATATACCGATGCTGTCGGCCTTACGTCGTTTCGGGTAACGAAGTACTACTTCTGCTTAAAGCGCGCTGCTTCTTCCTCCGAAATTACCAAATCCTTGAATAGAATTCCATTCAAGTGGTCAGTCTCATGCGAAATACAAATTGCACCCAAGCCAGTAGCTGTCTGTTCAAACTGCTTGCCGTTCCGGTCGAAGGCTCTAACCGTAACTTTAGCCGGTCTTATCACTTCGCCCCAAAATCCAGGCAAACTAAGGCAGCCCTCTTGATTGCATTGGCTGCCCTGTCTATCAATTATCTCGGGGTTTATATAGACTTTAAGCCCCTTCCCGTCTTGTAAATCAATAACAAATATGCGTTTTAGTATGCCGACTTGAACCGCCGCCAAACCTACCCCGTTACCAGTTGCATATAATGTATCAATCATATCATCAACGATCTGCTGAATCTTAGGATCAGCTATATTATCCACCGGTCGCGCCTTTTTGCGTAACCTGTCATCTCCATCAACAATTATTTCTCTTACTGCCATAAGTAATCTCCTTCTAACCTCATATTATAGCAATTACCCGTCTAAATTCCAACTTAGACGCACTTCATTTTTTAGTTTCAACTGCGCAACATACAGCATTATCTTTGCCAAACATTCAAGTTTATCACTTATAAGGAACATTTGCCAATATACTCTATTGTTGAGCCGCCAAACCGGGCTGCGAGCTGGTTTATGTACAATTAAATTTTCGTTGTTCATCCTATTTTCAACAAATCTTTCATTCAAGTCACGATATAAAAAGCGGAAAAAATGTTCAACCGTGATTTCGATCGGGGCTGAAGCCTGCAAAGTTAAAACGGCACCGCAAGGTGGATAGCACAAGGCTTGTCGATACGGCAATTCAGCCGCATAAAATGAGCGATAATCTTGATTTACGGCACATGTCACTGCGTATTCATCGGGATTATAGGTTTGTAAAAAAACCTTTCCTTTCTTTTGACTGCGCCCTGCCCTGCCGGCAGCTTGTGTAAATAGTTGGAATGCTCTTTCTGAAGCGCGAAAATCGCCGGTAAAGAAAGCTTTTTCAGCCCCTATTATGCCGACTACCGTCACGTTGGGAAAGTCATGCCCTTTAGCAATCATCTGTGTTCCGATAAGTATATCGGCTTCGTGTCGCCGGAAGGAAGTCAGAATTTCGCCATGGCTAAGTCTTGTAGCTGTAGTGTCCTGATCCATGCGTAAAATTTTCGCCTGAGGCAGCATCTCCTGCAAAACGCTCTCTGCTTGTTGAGTTCCATATCCTACGCCGCCAATAAGGCTACTGCCGCATTGCGGGCAGGTTTTAGTGGCCGGCTCGATATGACCGCAATAATGACAAATAAGGCGGCGTCCTTGCTGATGGTAGGTAAGATTAACGCTACAATTAGGGCATTGCCGCACTTGTCCGCAACTGTAACACATATACGAAGAAGCAAAACCACGCCGATTAAGCAGAATCATCACCTGCTCGCCTCTAGCACAGGCGTCCGTACAAGCATTTATTAAAGCATCACTATATATTGTAAAATTACCGTGTCTGTTTTCTTGGCGCATATCCACTATTTGCACATCTGGCAAAACTGCCATTCCAGGACGATTGCGCAGTTCTAAGAGGCCTGACTTACCGGTCGCCGTACGATGAAACGCCTCCATCGAGGGGGTGGCTGAACCCAGCAAAAGCATTGCACCGGTGTTGTGACAGCGATATCTCGCAAGCGTCCTTGCATCGTAGCGAGGATGTGTATCCGCACGGTAACTGCTTTCCTGTTCTTCGTCAATAATTATCAAGCCTAAATTTACAACCGGGGCAAAAATGGCCGACCTTGCGCCTACCGCTATTTTTGCTTCGCCCGAAGCTAGGCGACGCCATTGCTCAAACTTTTGACGTGGGGTTAAACGGGAATGGAGAACCGCTATATTGCTCCCAAAACGTTTTTGGAACCTGTAGGTCATCTGAGGTGTTAGCGCAATTTCCGGGACAAGTATAATCACGCCTAAATTTTGTTGCAAAGCAATTGCGGTCAAACGCAGATAAACCTCAGTCTTTCCGCTGCCGGTTATCCCAAAAAGCAAGTTTTCTTTAAGCGGCGATGAACTAGTTGGGGAAGAAACTGGTCGCTTGAGAAGCTCAAATTGCAAAGTTTGCAGAACGGCATTTTGCTCTTGCGTCAAAACTGGCCCCGGTGTATCTTCTTCGATAAACGTTTCACCCTCCAAACCGGCTTGACTGACTTTACTATTTGATACAGCATTCGCACTATCAGAAACTGCTGATAGAACATCGGACCGTTTTCTTTCATAACAAGCTGTTCCAACTGCTAACCATTTTTTTTTAATCATACCGTTCAGCACCACCTTGCTGACACTGCAAACGGCCATGCAATCAGCTTCGCTTATCTCACCATATTCAAGCAACAGTTGTAACACTCTTAGTTGATTCAAGCTGCTGATTTGATCACTTTCAATTAAAGCAATTATCGCGTCGCGGTCCGTCAAATATACGGTTCTCACCGTTTCAGTCTTATCCTTCATCCCACTATTTATACGTTCATGGCGCAAAATATAACCTGCCTCTATCCAGGTACTGAGCTCTGCTTCCAAGAAGTCAAACTGTTTTTGCAATAACTTAAGCGGGGCGGAATAGTTACGTTTACCGGATAGATAAGTGGCTAAGCTTAGGAAATTTTGTTCATTTTCAGCAGAATTTATCTTCAACTCGGAAAGTTCTTGGAGACCGGTAGCCGTGAGCGTAAGGTAGTAATCGATGTGCATGCTGACCGCCGCGGGCAACATTAAACGTAGAGCAGCCCCCCACGTGCAGGCATAACGCCGGGTCATCATACCGGCCAATTTTAACTGCTCCGAGCTGAACAAAGGCTGTTCATCCAAACTGCGGACAATCTCTTTTAGGACGAATGATGTGCCTTCCGCATTGTCAAGCCGGATCACGAAAGCTTCCTCTTTCCGATTATTGGTTCCGAAAGGAACCATAACTCTGGAACCCGGCTTAATTTTCATTTGATCAGCCACCGGAACCGCATACGAATACAATGCATCAAAACTGAGTAAAGCATTGCGTAAAACTACCTTTGCTACCAGCATGAAAGCTCCTTTCCGGTATGGTTTGTGCCAATTTGTTTACCCCATAGAGAGTGAAAATAAATCCAGCTGAGCTGAAGTCGGCATATCGCGCAAACAATTGTGATCACGCAATACACCTAATGCCGTCTCACCTATTTTAGCCCTTTGCATCAATTCACTCTGATTCTTGAACAATCCCTTATCTCGTTCAGCAGCGATAGACATTGCGATGGCTGAACTTATCGAAGGCAAAGCATTCAGGGGCGGTCGAACAAAGCCTTTACCTTCCGGCAGGAAATTAACTGGATCGGAATCATATATATCGATTGGCAAAAATTTAATTCCGCGCAAGTTCATTTCTTCAACTATTTCGGCTATATAGTACAAGTTTTTATCTTTTTCCTTGCCATCATTCTGTGAAAATGCTAAGCGCAAGCTCCTCTTGTTGTTTTGCAAGGTATTTGCATCAACGCATAAAATATCACTGTCAAATTCATCTGCTCGTACGGTAAAATAAGCCGAATAATACGCCTCTGGATAATAAACTTTAAACCAAGCTATACGTAAAGCCGAAATAGCGTAGGCTGCAGCATGGGCTTTAGGGAACATATATTTAATTTTTTTGCACGAATCTATATACCAATCCGGCACGTTATGCTCACGCATCAAAGCTTCATGTTCTTCGCTTAAGCCTTTGCCTTTGCGTACTTTTTCCATTATATCGAAAGAACTTTTAGCTGGTAGTCCATAATATATCAAACGAGTCATTATGCCGTCACGACACCCTATGACCTCGTTAATTGTACAAATGCCTTGATGAATTAGGTCTTGCGCATTGCCCTTCCAAACATCAGTGCCGTGGGACAATCCCATTAGCTGGACCAAGTCATAAAAGCGTGACGGTTTAGTTTCCTTAATCATCCCTCTGGCCATAAAAGTACCCATTTCCGGCAGCCCTAAGGTAGCTGAATCGGCTGGGCTGGTACCGTCAGGAATACCAAGCGGCTCCGTACTTACGAACATTCGCATAACTTTTTCGTCCGGGATAGGTATGTCAGTTACTTTGATTTTGGTCATATCACTTAGTACCTTAAGCATGGTTGGATCATCATGTCCGAGGATATCCAATTTTAATATAGTGTCATGTAACGAATTAAAATCAAAATGGGTTGTTGTCATTACTGAATCTAGTTTATCAGCCGGATATTGAATAGGGGTAAAGTCAAATACCTCCCTCTCTTTCGGTATAACGACAATTCCTCCGGGATGCTGTCCGGTCGTACGCTTTACGCCATCCATACCGGCAGCTAGACGTTGCTGCCCAGCTCGATTGATCACTTCTCCGGTGTCTTCCAAGTATTTGCGAACCATGCCAAGAGCATTTTTTTCAGCAAAACAACCTATAGTTCCGGCACGATAAGTATGCGCTATACCGAACATTTCCTGGATATATTTATGAGCATGCGGCTGATATACACCCGAAAAGTTAAGATCAATATCTGGCTGCTTGTCACCATTAAAGCCAAGGAAAGTCTCAAAAGGAATATCCTGGCCGTCACGAATCATCATCTCTCCGCAATCAGGGCATTTTTCAGGCGGCAAGTCGAAGCCAGAACCGAATTTACCACTTTCATCAAAGCGGCTGTAACGACAGTGCGGGCACCGATAATGCGGACAAAGTGGGTTAACTTCAGTGATACCGCATAAAGTAGCAACAAATGATGAGCCTACCGATCCCCGGCTACCGACGATATAACCGTCATCATTCGATTTTTTTACCAGTTTGTGCGCAATATAATACATGATGGCAAAACCATTTTTGATAATTGAATTAAGCTCTTTTTCAATACGCTTACTTACAATTTCCGGCAGTTTCCCCTGATATTCGTAAAGCTCGCTGGCACGCCGATAAGTCATGGTTTCGATATCCTTATCAGCTGAAGCAATTAAAGGTGGGAAAGTACCATCGGGGAACGGTCGTATGTTCGGTTCGACCAATGAGGCAAAATAACGTGGATTGGTTACACAAAATTCTTTCGCCTTATCCGGGGATAAATAAGTAAATTCTGCCAACATTTCATCAGTGTTGCGGAAATAAAGTTCCGGCTGACGTTCATTGACATCATAGCCAATATTGGTCAACAGAATATGACGAAAAATACCATCTTCTTTATTCAAGAAATGCGAATCGCAGGTTGCTACCACCCTCATTTTGGTTAGTTCGGCCAGATGAATAACCAATAAATTTAGATTAATCAAATCTTTATCATTTAGCGGGTTTTGTTGACGACGAGTCAAAAACAGATTATTGGTCAACGGTTGAATTTCCAGATAATCATAATAACGCGCTAATTTTTTGCTTGCAGGCGTATTCAGCTTACCTTTGGTAAGTTCAAAATCACATCCGTTGCTTTCATACAAATTGCGCACATGGCGAAAAACTTCCCCGGCCTCACACGCCGCTCCGACAATTATTCCATGCCGGAAATAAGTTAACAAATGTTTAGGAATTCGCGGACGTTTATGAAAATATTGCGTATGGCTTATAGATACGAGTCGATATAAATTATACAAACCTAACAAGTTGCGAACCAAGAAAATAATGTGATTAGGTTTATGTTCTTTGTCCGTTATTTCTTCTGGTCTCAGCAAACCGCTACGTTGATTCAAACTGGTCAAAGTTAGTTCAGAGTCGATTTGGCAAGCACGAGCAAAAATTTGTCCGCAAGCTATGGCATCATCAACGGCTCGGTGATGATGCGCCAAATCAATTTGGAGAAAATTGCATACGGTATCCAACTTGTGGTTAGACAACGATGGCCAAAAAAGTACGGATAATCGCAAAGTATCTATGGTTATCGGATTGAATTTCAGCTTAGGATCGTTTATATCCTGGGTTCGAAAGCCTTCTGCTCGAATGAAACCGATATCAAACATGGCATTATGGGCACACACTGGCAAATCTCCGACAAAGTCGATTAAGTCTTGTACAGCTTGCAATGGCTTTATTCCGCTGTCTACTTCTGCTTGCGTTATCCCTGTTAACTTCATAATGAACTCAGGCAGTTTAACCTCTGGATTGAGCATACGATGGAAGGTTTCACTCACCTCATACTCTCCGCTTGAATTTCGCACGAACTTAGCCGCACCGATTTCGATGACACGTTCCTTAACTGGGTCTAATCCAGTAGTTTCAACATCCAATGCTACATAAGCGGACGGACAGGAATTTCCCTCATTGTAATCAACTTCGGCATTTTCGCCTCGTGGTAAATTAAGACCGTAAACGACGGCCTCACCGTCAGGAATAATGTACCCTTCCATACCAAGAATAAGCTTAATCGGCTTTCCCGCTTTCGCCATAGCTTTAGCCGCTTCAAACGCTTCGGGGAAGCCCTGAACTACGCCGTGGTCAGTTACGGCTACCGCCTCATGGCCAAATTGAGCCGCCAGTTTAACAACATCGGCAGGGTTGCTCACCGCATCTTTGGCGCTCATTTTGGTATGGCAATGAAGTTCGACTCTTTTTTCCGGCGCATTATCAGAACGACCTGCCGGCGGATCAGCCAGCCGCGCAGCAGTAACCATGCCTTGGATATCTTTAGTAAATTTAGCGTCATAACCTACTTCAACCTGAAAAGAGGCGTATTTCTTATTTAAGTCAGCTAGGGCTTGAATTTGCTCTGGATGGTCGGTGCGCAAAAAGCAGACACAGGCCAAAGCAGCAGTTGTATCTTGGACATTAAATTTTATCAAAGCACGTTGGTTATTGCTTATCATGCGCTGTTCATATCCTGCCATGTAACCGGTAATCGTCGCAACGCCGCTTTCAGAGGTGATATCTTTAAGTTCGATTTGTGGTATATTTGTATTCCATTTGCCAAAAACCAACCCGTCTACTTTGCGGAAAGCAGGTTTAAACGATTTCGGGATTTCTCGTGTCGCCGCATTGGCAGTTTCACCATCATTTTCAGCTGGTGGGATTACTTTGAGAAGGCTGTTGTATTCTTCATCCATTTGACGCGTAATGACAGAAAGATCAATCTCTTTCAAACGAAAATTCCAATTAATACCCGTCTTAATGTGAGCCAGAGCTTGAATTGTGCGCAATGTATGATTATTGAAATAGTCTCGATGTATCGGTAAAAGTTCAAACTCCGCCACCCCGTTTATAAATTTATAATCAGAAGTAGCAAAGGCCGTGGCTAACTTAGTATCGGTCCTTTTAATTGTATCAGCCAGCCATTCACGCCATTTGGCCAATAAAACACCTGCCTCATCCGGTGCCGGCGGATTCTGCCAATGCAGTTCGACCGAGCAATGCTTGATTCCGAAAAATTCACCAAGACGACTTTCCAGCCCCGATAAAACCGCAGAAGTAAGAGAAGACAGTTCATTAAAAGGCAAATCAATTTTTAAACGCAAGCGCAAAACACCGCGTTTGGACCAAACCAGTTCACCTATTGCTAAATCAGGTATACCTTCGTCCACTAGCCCAATATATTTATATAAATCTTTTAGTTTAGTACAACTTGTTTCCGGCATTATTCCCAATCTCCATATTCCGTCTTAATCAGATTAACTAAAGCTTCAACTGCATTTTCTTCAGTCACCGAATTCAAAGTTTTACCCTTGGCAAATACTGAGAACCTCCCGTGCCCACCGGCAATGCCATAGTCGGCTCCACGCGCTTCCCCCGGGCCGTTTACTATGCACCCCATCACAGCAATATGCAATTGATACGGCATCTTTGCTAATCTAGTTTCAACTTGATTAGCAATTCTAACCAAATCCACTTGTGTACGTCCGCAAGTTGGGCAAGAAACAAAAACAGGTCCTTTCCGCCGCAAATCCAAGCTCTTTAGTATCGACCAAGCCGCTTTAACCTCTTCGACCGGGTCAGCCGTCAAGCTTACTCGTAGCGTATCACCTATACCGTCTGCCAACAAAGCACCCAAGCCAACCGATGAACGGATTATCCCTTCGCGTAAAGTACCGGCTTCCGTAACTCCGATATGCAAAGGATAACTGACCCGAGTTGCTAAAATTTTGTACGCCTCAATGGTCAATAATGGCGAAGAAGCCTTCAAGGAAACCACTAAATCAAAAAAATCAACTTGCTCAAGTTGTTTGATTGCTGACAGTGCTGATTCGGCCAATGCCTCTGCTGTTACTTGTCCATATTTGGCCAGTAGATCCTTTTGCAAAGAGCCGGAGTTCACTCCGACTCTAATAGGAATTTTCGCTTTACGAGCAGCTTCGGCCACAGCCTTAACTTTTTCCGTCGACCCAATATTCCCAGGGTTGATTCTTATTTTTGCCGCACCGTTATTTATTGCCGCTAGAGCCAGTCGATAATCAAAATGTATATCTGCCACAACTGGTATCGGCGACTGACGACAAATGTCCTTCAGCGCATCCGCAGCTTGGGTGTCTGGTACCGCAACTCTAGTAATTTCACACCCAGCTGCTGCCAATTCCTTAATTTGTGCAATCGTAGCTTTAGCATCACGAGTGTCCGTATTATTCATTGACTGAATAACTATCGGATGACCTGATCCTATAAGTACCCCGCCGACGTTGACGGTAGTTGTTTCACGCCTTTTCATGTATGTCATACTCCCAACAGACGGCAGATGTCAAAGTAAAAACCGAGTACAAGTAATAAAATAACGACAATCATTCCCACCACAGTAATCGCCGTTTGCGTGCGCAAAGTCAAAGTCCTGCCCCTAATCGCCTCTAAAGCTGTCAGCAGCAAAAGATTTCCGTCTAAGGGCGGAATCGGCAATAGATTCATTATTCCCAAGCTTAGTGATATAAGACCAAAAAGACTAAGTAATGTACACAATTTTTGAGCCAAGGGAATACCGTTAGTAGTTACAACACCGGAAATTGCCGTTACAACGCCTATGGGACCAGACAGATTTTCCCTAGCACTTAATGCTCCAGTGATCATTTTGCCAATTGAGATAAACGTCAGTTTAAAGATTGAAGCAGAATAAATTACGGCTCTAGGCAACGCGTACAGAATTGATCGGTCGCGTTTTAATTCGATTCCCCAAGGCAAACTTCGTTCAACCATTGTCGGTTCAACGACAAGCGATAATTTTTCACCATTTCTTTCGACCGTAAGTGGCATTTTACGTTTGGAATCAGTCTCCCAAAAATTTTTTATAGTTGTGATCTCGGCCGCTTTACCGTCTATCGAAGTAATTAAATCGTTTACTCGCAAAATATCACCATGGTGGTACAAAGACGCATCGACTGCCTTGATTCGCAATCCGCCCGTTTCTTTTTGCAGTTCTACACCCATCACGGGAAATTTGGCTGTCGCACGTTTTAGCTCAACACTTTGTAGTTTACCTTTACGCAAAAATTCCAAGCGAAAGCTTTCGGTTCTGGCTTCAATTATCGATGCGGCATTCATGTCCAATTCATTATTTATGCTTCGTCCATTAAGTTTGAGTAACTTATCGCCGACTTCTAACCCGGCCGCTTCAGCCATACTTTTCTTGCCGACGCCGCTTATTTCATTTGTAAAGCTTCCCAAAAAAGAAAATAATATAGCAAAAGCCAAAATGCCACACAGAAGATTTACTGCCGGTCCAGCGAACGCAACTGCAGCTCGGTAGCTCTTAGGCCTAGCGTAAAAGTCCCCAGGCCTTTCTCTACGGGCGGCCGCGACTTTGGCTCTACTTTTCGGATCAGTGTTGAATTCACCAGCAAACTGTACTGAAGCGCCTATGGGAATAAGCTTTAAACTGTAACGAATTCCTTTACGTTCCCAGCTCAGTAGACGCGGACCCATAAAAATAGAAAATTCAATAATGGTAAACCCTAGCTTCCGCCCAACTAAAAAGTGTCCGAGTTCGTGTACAAACATCATTAAACTCAAAAGGATTAGGCCTACCAGAATTCCTCCCACTGTACTCATTGTTTAATCTCCTTATTTGCTAAATGCCGAGCAATACTGTCGGCTTCTATGATATCATCATAGGACGGTTCTTGTACGTCAGATAATGTAAGACAGTTGTTAAAAATTTTCTCAACCAGTTTACTGATGTCGGTAAATTTGATCTTGCCAGCTAAAAAAGCTGCAACGGCAACCTCGTTGGCCGCATTCATATAGGTCGGAGCCAAGCCGTCATATTCTAACGCTTTATAGGCTAAGTCTAATAATGGGAACGCATCGCGCCGCGGTCGCATAAATGTCAGGCTTGCGGCCGGGGCAACAAAAGGATTGAACGGTTTATCAGGAGCAAGATTTATTCTTTCTGGATAGGACAACGCAATTTTAATCGGCATTTTCATATCTGGGAAACCCAGCTGAGCCAGAACCGAACCGTCTTGCCACTCAATCATTGAATGTATAATGCTTTCGGGATGAACTACCACTTCAATCTGTTTACCATCGACATTAAATAAACGGGCCGCTTCAATAACTTCCAAGCCTTTGTTCATCAAAGTTGCCGAATCTATCGTGATCTTTGCCCCCATCTTCCAAGTAGGATGTTTTAGCGCATCTGTCGCAGTAACTTTTTCCAGATCGGATTCTGCGGTAAGCCGAAACGGCCCGCCGGATGCAGTTAAAAAGATTCGTTTCAAATCAGTTGGCTTGCCCGCTTGCAGACACTGCCAAATTGCCGAATGCTCACTGTCCAACGGTAAAACAGGAACCCGTTTAGCTTTGGCTGCAGCCAAAACGCGCTTGCCGGCCGTAACCAGTGTTTCTTTGTTGGCCAAGGCCACAGCCTTGCCGGCATTAATTGCGGCAATAATCGGCTTTAAACCGACAAAGCCCACCATTGCACCAACTACACAGTCAACTTCCGTTAAAGATGCTGCAGTCAAATTACCTTCTTCTCCTTGAAGCACCTCCGGAAGTTTTGTTGAATTCCAGTTTTGCTCATTAGTAGCATAAAATCTGTGGCGAAATTCCTCTCCATTGATATATTCAGCTAGCTTTGCCGCCGAAGCCTCACTGGCAACGGATACTGTCAATGGATGAAAAGTGGCAATCTGAGATAAAAGCAGATCGATATTTTGGCCACAGGCAAGAGAAGCAATTTTTATTCCAAGCTCTCCACAAACCTCCAATGTTTGACGACCAATTGAACCGGTCGAACCGAGTACCGAAATATTTTTATACATGTTAAATTACTCCACCCCACGTTATGTGCAAATGCATTCAGTGTGCAATTGCGCTCAGTTGATAAGCATAAAATTTTTTGTAGGTTAATACCAGCTACCCTGCCCAGTATCCCCTAAGACTGATAAATAGCAAAATTCTTCATTTAATTCACTTTATTGCCGCCAACAATAAAACAATTAACAATGTCGCTGGTAAAGTAAACATAACGCTGTCAAAACGGTCCATGATTCCCCCGTGACCCGGAAGCAAAGTACCGAAATCCTTTACCCCTGTTTCACGCTTAATCACTGAAGCCAGCCAGTCACCAAACTGAGACGCAATACTGAGAATCGCCCCTATAAATGAACCTATAATAATTGTATAATACGGGCTATCTGAACCTGAACCGTATAAAGCCGCAACCATAAACTTATAAGCTACAGCCATAACAATCATTGTTCCTACCAGACCGCCGATAAACCCAGCTACCGTTTTCTTAGGACTTATTTGGGGAATCAATTTGCGTTTGCCTAAATAGAAGCCAGTAAAATAGGCACTTACATCACTGACCCAAGGACTAAAAACGGCAATTAGTAACCAATAAAAACCGTCAGGGACAGCAGTAAGCAAAACAACCGCTACAGCACATGGGAAAGCCGTATAAAGGCCGGCTGAATTAACGGCCACCGCCGGAGTTAAAGCTGAAGTTCCATGGATACATGCTAAAATAATTGTACTGAAAAATAACAACGTCAAAGCACAAATAGCGAATATACCCAATTGAGCTAAAGAACGGTCGATTAGAGTATTACCGCCGCAAGGAATTAACGCCGTCAAAAAAATTACCGACCATAATAAGCTAAGTCCACGCAAAGACAAATTAAATTTAGCAATTACAACCCGGTAAACTTCCCGGCCTCCAAAAATATTGACCAGGAAAAACAATAAAAGCGGCAAAGCAGGAAATTTATAGCCCGGTAAAAGAAAACCTGCCATTATTAGAGCGAAAATACTACCCGTGATGATTCTGGTTTTCACTTGTTATACCTCCAAATTTGCGGTCACGTTTATTGTAGGCCGAAATTATCTGAATCAGATCTTTTTCGGTGAATTCAGGCCAAAGTTTAGGGCTGGAAAAAAGTTCCGCATAAGCGGATTGCCAAAGTAAGAAATTAGAAAGACGCATTTCCCCGCCCGTTCGGATAATCATCTCCGGATCAGGCACATCCGGTAGATATAAGGCCCCAGAAATATCAGATTCATTTAAACTATCGAAAGGAATTCCGGTGGCGGCAAGTTTCTGGAAAGCACGTAACAATTCCCGACGCCCACCATAATTAAAAGCAATAATCAATTGCAAACCATGCCGGCCGCTTGAATTTGTTTCTGCTGTATTGATCGTTTTCTTAACTTCAGGCGGCAAACAATCTATATCTCCGGCAAACCTCAACCTTACATCATTTAATGCCAGTTCAGCATCGTAGGTGAGGAAAAAATCAACAAAGAGTTGCATTAAAGCGTTCACTTCGTTCTTAGGTCTTTGCCAATTCTCTGTCGAAAATGCATAAACGGTTAGATATTTAATGCCTAATTGGCCTGCCGCCCGGACAATTTCTTTTAAATTTTTAGCTCCGGCGCGATGACCTAATTGACGCGGCAGCTTCCTTGCAGTGGCCCAACGTCCATTGCCGTCCATTATTATAGCAACATGTTCCGGGATACAGATAACCCCCTCGCGACTTAGCGTGGCGGGGGAGTCATTAAAAATTTTACTCAGCTTTTTTATTATTCCGTTCAAATTTCCATTAAGTCCTTTTCTTTGGCGGCGACAATTTCATCAATTTTCGCGGTAAATCGATTGGTTATTTTTTGAACATCATCTTCAACGGTACGAATATCATCATCGCTTAATTCTTTAGACTTATGCAGAGCTTTGAACTTATCAATCGCTTCACGCCGTACATTTCGCACGACAATCTTTGTTTCCTCGCCGTATTTAGCAACCGTTTTTGCCAAGTCCTTACGTCTCTCTTCCGTCAGGGTCGGGAAAACCAAGCGAATCATCTTTCCGTCATTGTTAGGATTGATGCCAATATCTGACATCAGAACGGCTTTTTCAATCAAACTAAGGCTTGACGGATCCCAAGGCGAAATTGTAATCATCCGCGGTTCAGGAACTTGTATATTGGCAACTTGGTTAAGTGGAGTCTCTGCTCCGTAGTAACTGATTGTAATTCGATCTAAAATATGTGGATTGGCACGGCCGGCTCGGACTGAGTTTAAATTTTCTTTTAAATTATCGATCGATTTATTCATTCGATCCTCATAAACAGCGTACATATCCTTAGTAAGTTCCATATTTACCTCCACAGAAAGATATTTATTTTATTATATCTAAACTCAGCCTAGGGTTCAAGGAAGAAGAAAATTTCAGCACACAAGCGTACCAATATTTTCTCCACAAACCATTCGCATAATGTTGTCCGGTTCCTGCAAGCTGAATACAGCAATCTTTAGCTGGTTGTCACGACATAACGCGGCGGCAGTAGCATCCATGACACCAAGTTTCAGCCGCAAAACATCGTCGTGCGTTAGCCGTTCATAACGTTTAGCTGCGGGATTACATTTCGGATCCGAATCATAAACACCGTCTACATTCGTTGCCTTGAAAACAACTTCCGCCTCAATTTCAGCCGCTCTTAACGCAGCCGCTGTATCAGTTGAAAAGAAAGGATTGCCGGTGCCACCGGCAAATATAACAATGCACCCCTTGTTTAAGCTGTCAATCGCTTTTTTGCTGGTATTCGCTTCAACAATCGATCTGATCTCAACAGCCCCCATGACTATGGCTTCAACTCCAAGTTGTTGCAGAGAATCAGACAAGGCAAGTGAATTCATAGTAGTTGCCAACATACCCATATGATCCGCAGTTACACGATTCATGCCGGCTGAACTGCGACCACGCCAGAAATTCCCGCCGCCGACAACAATCCCTATCTGTACGCCTAAGTCATGGACTGCCTTTATCTGCCTGCACAAATTGATAACGTATTTGTCATCAATGCCGAAATCTTTGTCGCCACTCAGTGCTTCACCGGACAGCTTAAGTAAAATGCGACGGAAAACAGGTTGTTTCATATATACACCTCTTGCATAAAAAAAGGCCGTTGTGATTTAATCATAACGGCCTTGGACTATATTTTACTTGAGTTGAGCCATAACCTCAGCGGCAAAATCTTCCTGCTTCTTTTCCAATCCTTCACCGAGTTCAAAACGGACAAAGCGACGAATGGAAATGTTTTCACCGATACGGGCAATCATCTCTTTTAGTAAAGTTTCAATTGTTTTGCTGTCATCTTTGACAAACGGTTGGTTCAATAAGCAATACTCTTCATAGAACTTCTTCATCCTACCGTCGACAATTTTTTCAACAATCTTTTCCGGCTTTCCTTCGTTCAGTGCTTGGGAACGGCAAACATCGCGCTCACGATCCAACTCTTCCTGTGGGACATCGGCAGCTGATACCCATTTTGGATTCATCGCAGCCACCTGCATTGCGCAGTCACGTACAAAAGCTTGGAAATCAGGGTTTTTTGCTGCAAAATCAGTTTCGATATTAACTTCAATCAAAACGCCTACTCGGCCACCGGCATGAATATAAGACTGAATTAGTCCTTCGGTAGCGACACGGCCTGATTTTTTAGCAGCTGAAGCAATACCCTTTTCACGCAACCAGTCGATTGCTTTCTCAATGTTACCATCGGTTTCGGTAAGAGCCTTCTTGCAATCCATCATACCTGAACCGGTTTTTTCTCGCAGTTCTTTTATCATTGCAGTTGTTACTGGCATAACGACCTCCCAAATTTTATCAATTAATTAAACAAACACGTTTGATAATAAACCATTAATTTTCAGCGGCGACTACTTCTTCGATCGAAGGCTTTGCGTCCTCATCAGACGCTTCCGGTGTTTGCTCAGAATCAGCCTGTTCCGTTTCCGCCACTACATCTTCACCTTGCTTACCCTCAATAACAGCATCAGCCATCTTGCCAGCAATCAGTTTAACTGCTCTGATTGCATCATCGTTGCCAGGAATTACATAATCGACTTCTTCAGGATCACAGTTAGTATCGACAATTCCCACAACCGGTACACCCAAGCGACGTGCTTCCATGACCGCAATATGTTCTTTCTTCGGATCGACAACGAATAGGCAATCCGGAATACCATTCATTTCTTTAATTCCGCCAAGATTCTTGTCCAATTTTTCCATTTCCAATTTTAGCTTGGCTACTTCCTTTTTGGGCAAAAGATCAAAGGTACCGTCCTCTTCCATCTTGTGCAATTCGAACAGTCTGCCGATACGTTTACGGATGGTGGTGTAGTTAGTCAGAGTACCACCGAGCCAACGGTTGTTGATGTAGAACATACCGCAGCGTTCAGCCTCTTCTTTAATAGAATCCTGGGCTTGTTTCTTTGTACCGACAAAAAGTACCTTCCCACCGTTAGCAGCAACTTCGCGCATAAAGTTATATGCTTCTTCAGCTTTGCGCACCGTCTTCTGCAAGTCGATGATGTAGATCCCGTTGCGTTCAGTATAAATATACTCCGCCATTTTCGGGTTCCAGCGACGGGTTTGGTGTCCAAAATGCACACCGGCTTCAAGTAGTTGTTTCATTGAAATTACGGCCATAGTTTTCCTCCTGTTATTCCTCCATAAAACCTATTACATCCTTGCACAGGCGGTAGTTTTATGTGTGTTATTAGCCGAAAATATTATAATAGCTTTCCAAAAAATATTCAAGTACTGGCGTTTCCATAAATAAAGTGCTATTATCATCTAAAATGTTAAGGAGGTTCGGATATATGTTTGATAATTCACCCGGGTTCAATGCTCTACCGGTTTTCAGTCCGGATCACTTTTACTACTACTATTTCACCCGAATCTAAGAGTCCCACGGTAAATTTTGGAGGCTCTGTTTGCATTGTGAATAAGCCTCTAAGATTTCGGAATTAGTAAAGCTTCTCACAATGTGAGAAGTTTTTTTGTATTGGAGGACTATATGATTAATCTGAAGGAGTTTTCTCAGCCGAAATTGCGTGAAGCAATATCAATACTATTGTTGGTATTTATAATTTTAGGAATACCGATAATATCCGTAACTGGACTACCGCCTCATTTACCTATTTTATCGGCTATAGTTTATCTTTTGTTGTACGGCTGCGCAAAACACGTAAAATTCAGTGAAATGCAAAAAGGTATGGTGCAGTCGGTAAGCTCAGGGATGGGAGCTATATATTTATTTTTCTTTATAGGCATTTTGATCAGTGCCTTGATGGCGGCAGGAACTATCCCGACCCTGATGTATTACGGCCTAAGCATTATTTCAGTTAAAACATTTTATCTGTCAACCTTCATAATAACTGCTATAGTAGGAATATCAATCGGCAGCAGCTTGACCACAGTCGCCACTTTAGGTGTCGCTATGCTCGGGATAGCGGAAGCATTTAATTTAGATCCAGCAATCACTGCTGGAGCAGTTATTTCCGGTGCTTTTTTTGGCGACAAAATGTCTCCCCTTTCGGATACTACCGGAATTGCAGCCAGCATAGTGGGAATAGACTTATTCGATCACATAAAAAACATGATGTACACTACTGTACCGGCCTTCTTGATTTCCTCGGTATTTTTCACCCTGCTTTCCCCTTGGCAAGCATCGGCATCCCCGGCCGCTTTAGAGTACTTTAAAACTGGTATAAAACAAACTGGACTTGTCAGCCCGCTATCGTTAATTTTGTTGCTTATGCTAATTGTCTTTTCTTTGCTTAAAGTTCCGGCGATTATTTCAATAATTTTTGTCAGTGTATCAGGGGCAATTATTTCCCTGTTTCAGACTGATATCAATTTTGTCAAGCTTGCCGATATATTTTTCAACGGATATAAAGCTGAAAAAATTTCCGGGGCTTTAGCTGGCCTGCTTAATCGAGGCGGAATTTCATCGATGTTTTTTACGATTACAATCGTCATATTGGCACTTAGTTTAGGCGGCCTACTGTTCACCTTAGGAATAATTCCGCGAATTTTACACCATTTATACGACATCCTCAATTCCTCGTTCAGAACCAAATTAGCCGTAGCCCTTACAGCCGCCGGGGTCAATCTCATAATTGGAGAGCAATATCTGAGTATCTTGCTAGCCGGGAAAACATTTAAACCGATATACGACCGCCTTAATCTGCCGAGCAAAGATCTTTCACGTACATTGGAAGATTCCGGTACAGTTGTAAATCCTCTAGTACCTTGGAGTGTATGTGGTGTATTTATAACTAAGACTTTGGGGATTGGCACTCTGACCTATGCACCGTTTGCTATATTTTGCTATATTTCGCTTGTCTTAACGTTAATAATTAAGCCAAAAGTAACGAAAAGCAATCACAAGCAATAATAATTCCACAAGCTGCAATAAGCTGTAACAAGCTGCAACATGCTGCAATATGCTGCAGAAATTAGCTCACAATTAAAAATAGGAGAACGAGTAAAAGTAGTGTTCAGAAAGGGATTAAAAAGAAAACCGACTGAAAGCCTTTAAACGGTATTGATAAAATTATTCCTACTAAAAACCTCATCACACAGCACTCTTAAATAATGCCCTTCGTCATCATCACTACTAATCCAAATGCTTCCATCATCAGAGAGCAAATTTCTTTGCAACTCAAGGCGTAGCTTCATGAGCGATAGCCAGGTAGAATGCTCTAAATTGTCGTCGTAGTGCTCAGAGGCACTGCCTGTGTTATAAGGTGGATCTAGTTTCATCACGTGTTGGATACAATGAAACTTTAACCTTGAACTCTGAAACTTTTCCTCTGAACCCTGAAACTTTGCCCTTGGAACTCTGAAACTATTACTTTGCACTCTGAAACTTTACCCTTGAACCCTGAAACTATTTCTCTAAACGCTGAAACTTTAACCTTAGAACTCTGAAACTATTTATAGGAATCCTGAAACTTTAGCTCGCAGCATCATACTCACAAGATGGCATACAAAAAGATGGCTCCAGCATATCACCGAAGCCACCTTCCAATAAACAGGCAGTGCCTACTTATTGTTTTCTTCCATCATTTTCTTCTTACGAAGAATTTCAAGTCCGACAATCGAGAAGCCAAGCGCTGCGAGTAAGCCGGCAAACGATGTTGATTCGCCTGTCTTAGGAATCACACCAATACGCTGTTGTGACTTACGAGCATCCGCAAGCGCCTTACGGGCATCTGCAAGTCTGCGTGTAGCAGCATCCACCTGAGCCTGCGTTGCGTTTGGATTAGCCGCAACACGCTTAGCCAGCGCCAAAGCCTCGTCTAATGCATCCGCCGCCTGCTTAACGGTCGCACCAGCTCCAGCTCCAGCATGGCCAAGTTTAGAATCACTTTCAGCACTATCAATCTGAATATTCAACTCGCCCTTATCCACAGTAGTAGGTGCATAATCATTCATACCAGCACCAAAACTTGGGAACAACACTCTCGCCTTCACCTTCAAAGCACTTGTTTCTGCAGTCAAGTTTCCTCTCTTTAAGGTAACAGGCTTTCCACCATCAGTTAACTCTAGTTTCTTACCATTCTCAGGAGTTGCCTTAATACCATTCGCTTCAAATTCTGCAGGAGTCACGACTTTTTTCACATGATTAGCATCCTCTAACGTGACTTCAAGCCCAGTTAAATCTAGGGTTTCTCCCTCCGTGTACTTCAACTTTGTAGGCTGGCTCGTCACACTCATAGATGTTGGGTTCAACTTCGCTACCTTCAAATCATTTGTAGTTGCAGTCAAGTTTCCTCTCTTTAAGGTAACAGGCTTTCCACCATCAGTTAACTCTAGTTTCTTACCATTCTCAGGAGTTGCCTTAATACCATTCGCTTCAAATTCTGCAGGAGTCACGACTTTTTTCACATGATTAGCATCCTCTAACGTGACTTCAAGCCCAGTTAAATCTAGGGTTTCTCCCTCCGTGTACTTCAACTTTGTAGGCTGGCTCGTCACACTCATACTTTTTACATTAGCTGGGTCAAATATTGTAAATGCATTCGTATTACCATTCCATTCTGCCTTATATTCCCCTTTAGAAGTAAGAAGGTCATGGCCTTTTCCTGTCAGATACAGATAAAATGTGGTATCTCTGTCAGGGTGACTGCCTGCTCTTTTGAATGTTTTTTTATTTGCTGTGCCACTGTCTACAGTTACCTCATTCACACTGTCCTGATTTTCCAGTTTAACAAGGTAGACGTTATGACCATTGTCATCGGTCGGCGTTGTACTGATACTGTTTGCCTTGACGCTTCCACCAGTAATTTTGATGTGTTGTGCTGCACCCCAAGCACCACCACCAATGCCATCTTCTCCGCCTGTTGCGGTTACGGTTCCACCAGCGATTGTAATGTTTTCTCCTGAACCCCGAGTACCACCACCAATGCCAGCAGTCATATCTCCGCCTGTTGCGGTTACGGTTCCACCAGCGATTGTAAGGCCTTTTCCTGAACCCCGGTCACCACCACCAATGCCAGCAGCACCATCTCCGCCTGTTGCGGTTACGGTTCCACCAGTGATTGTAATGTTTTCTCCTGAACCACCCTGACGACCACCACCAATGCCAGCAGCACCACCTCCGCCTGTTGCGGTTACGGTTCCGCCAGTGATTGTAATGTTTTTTCCTGAATCACTACCACCACCACCAATGCCAGCAGCACCATCTCCGCCTGTTGCGGTTACAGTTCCACCAGCGATTTTGATGTTTTCTGCTGAGTTACCGCGATCACCACCAATGCCAGCAGCACCATATCCGCCTGTTGCGATCACGGTTCCACCAGTGATTGTAATGTTCCTTGTACCACCGTTATGATTCCAACTCGATCCAATCCCTGCTCCATTTTTTCCGCCTGTTGCAGTTAGAGAACCATCACCCTCGATTTCTAACGTTGAACTATTATTGTGATTGTTCCATGTTAACCCAGCCCGCTCTTCACCTGACTTCAACGAATTTGTTCCTTGTAGTATTATCGTTAATTGAACATTAGATTGACCATAACCTTTTGCAAGAAAAGCCGAGTTGTAAATTTGATTAGATACATCAATGTTTACATTTTTTAGGGTAATCTTAGCGGTGATAGAATCTCCTGTCACTCTAATCTCATTTGGCGTTGGTTGACCCGTTCCTTCAATCGTATAAGTACCGCTTTTTGTTATATTTACACTACCCTGATTAATATTAAAAGTTTTCGCGTCCGTGTCATCCGCATAGCTAGCTATCGGATTTAAAGACAGACAACCTATACTCATTACTAGAGCAAGAAAAAGTCCCATCATCCTTTTCATTCTCATTTTCATCTCAACTCCATTTATTATTCTTACATTTCTTCATGTATTTAAATTACTTATATTATTGTTTTGAAAAATCACACAAAAATAGGCAGAAACACGTACCTATCCATTAGGTATATATTTCTGCCGATTAAAAAATTCTATGTGAAAAGAGACAGAGCTACGCTGTCTGTCTGTCTGTCTGTCTGTCTGTCTGTCTGTCTGTCTGTCTGTCTGTCTGTCAAGGATTTTGTCAGATTTCCCATAGCCTTGTCAACCTTTTATGCATAACTTTTAATAAGCTGATTATACAAGATAAAGTCCATGTTGACTAGCATTTATTTATTCTATATTCGTTGTTTAGCCACCTATTTTTATTACGCTCCCATCAAGGAAAGTAAACTCAACCTTTCCATCTTTATGCACGCATAGATAGTCAACCATGCTAAGCCAGACGTTTTCATCGAACGCTGTTAACAAGTCCTGTTTTTTCAAATCCTCGATAAAATATTCAACTTCATCATGCCTCGCTTGCTTGTTAACAATGGCCGCTTTGACTTCTTTAAGCCTTGATTCTACAGTATTAAACCTGTTCACTAGACTTGTATATTTTTTCTCATACTCATCTTGGTCCTGCAATTTCCGTGCGTTTTCATTGATGCAGTTGTTGACCTTGTCAGCTACGATATTGAGTTCTTCTTCCAGTTTCAGCTGTTCATTTTCAAGACTTGAAGTATCAAAAACAGTTTTTACCATATCTTTATGCGTTGCTATGATTTCTTGTTTATCTTTAACAAGCATATTTACGCTTTTAATAAACAGCATTTGAATCTCATCTTCTTTTAAGTGTGGAGTGGTGCAGTGTTCTTCAAATTTGTGCTAAAAGTTTCTGCACTCGGTCAAAAGTTCATGGAGGAATAATTGCCTCATGGTTTCCCGTCACATAGCATTGAGGAATTCCTATAGTTTAATCACGTGTTGGATACAATGAAACCTTAGCTTGGAGCATCATATTATTTCTTATTGAGAATAAGAAAGCTTATATCTCAAATAACAATCAAAAGATAATATAGAAAAAGATGACTCTAACATATCGCTAGAGCCATCTTCTAATAACCAATGCTCGTTACTTAAAACAAGCAGTGCCTACTTACTTGTTTTCTTCCATCATTTTCTTCTTAAGAAGAATGCCTAAACCTACAATTGCAAATCCCAAAGCAACCAATGAGAATGGAGGTGTTGTTGATTCGCCAGTCTTTGGTATCATTCCCACTCGTTTTGATTTAAGACCATTCTTAACTTCTTTATCAGGTGTCAGAGTAATATCACCATTAGGAACGTATTCAGGCGATGGAACGAATGGATCAATTGGAGTTGGTACAATTCCAATCGGTTTTATATTAGCAATTTTAGTAATAGCAACATCTTTGGCCTTGTCGATAGCTTCTTGGATTTGAGCGGCCTTTTCGGCCGTATCCGCGCTAGATGGCTTCGCCGTGATTTCTGAAATATATTGATCCGCTATTGCTTTTGCTTCTTTCTTCAACTTATCTTTTTCAGCCGTAGTAAGGTAATTTTTCCCTTCAATTTCCTTTTCTTTTTCAGAAAGAGCTTTATTTATTGCAGCAATGGCATTGTCTTTTGCGACGGGATTAATTTTTCCAACTTCCGCAATGCCATTTTCTTTTGCTTGATCAACTCCGGCATTATCAGTAGCTTTTTTAATATTATTTATTGCCGCATCTTTCTCGTCATTAACTCTCTTTATAGCAGTTTGCCTTTCACTTTCACTTAAATCTTTGTTTTGATTTAGGGTGGCTATTTTGTCATCAGCAACTTTAGTAAGAGCATCTATTCCTTGTTGCTCAGTTGATACTAAGTTATTCTTTGCTTTTACAGCAACATCAAGAGCATCAACATAATCTTTCTTGCTCTTTAATTCAGTAGAGTCGATAAGCTCCTTCATTTTAGTTAATGCTTGAGTATATGCCACAACGCTTGTATCTGTTTTTTTCTTAGTATCTATCGTCTTATTTTCGATCAACTTATCATATATTTTCGTAAACACATATTTTGCCACTCCGGCAGTATCTTGGGTAATACTAAATCCATCACCGAACATAGGAAGAGAATATTTTACACCCCATGATTGATAGCTCATACCTGTACGATTATTATCAGCTAAACTGATTCTCACCTTATACTCAGTAACGCCTTTTTCCAACTTAATTTCTGAACTTGTAAAAAGTCCGGATTTACCGTTAGGCTTATTACCATTTTCAGCCATCATCTTGATAGCCTCTTCATCGCCTATATACTGTTGTCGCGGTTTATCCTTACCTGGCTTATTTGGTGTTTTTGATATTTTTATACTTTGCTTACACGTTCCATCGGTAGCTTTCGTAACGGTCATTTTCTCATTAGTTACATCTTTCGTTGGATCGATAACCGTATCATAAACTTTAGTCTCAGCACCATCTTTTATTGAAAAAACTTCAACTTTGTAGTTGGCTTTACTTCCATCAGTATCACCAGTATATCCAATCCTGAAAGAGATTTTTACACGAGAACCATGCTCCGGTGAATACGCTTTAAAAGTCTTTTCGATACCATCATAACCAGCTAGCGCTTTTGCAATCTGAGGTCCTTCATGACTATATTTATAATCACTGCCATCATATGCTTTTTGATCTTTATTTGCCAGAGTTCTTGTTCCTGACAATAGCATAATGTATTCACTTTCTCTATAAAGAGCCTGTTCTTGAAGCCAGACAGTATCATCTAAAGTCGAATTAATAACTTCAAGAGGGAAAACATCCTTATCTGTTTTTCTAACAATATGAAATTTTCCACTGTTTACTGCTTTCCAGTTACCAAATATCGAAGTCTCATATGATTTACCCAATCCAACCTGCGTGCCTTTTCCTAGCTCATCCCATTTTGTCTTAAGTAATTCATTATTTTCAACTGTTTCTCCCATTATTTTGAGAGTACTCGACATCTGTTCTAATGTCTGTCCATTAAGATTCTCATCTTTAAAAACTAAATTAGCAGACGGATCATCTTGCGTAGTATGATCACTTAGTCCAGTATTGTTATCAGCATAGACCGTTATAACACCGCCCTGAGATAAAATCCCACCTGTTCCGATTAAAGTCAAAGAAAGGCAGACACTTGCAAAGCACTGTTTGCATTTTTGTATATTTTTTAATTTTCTCATATTTTTATATCGCCTCCTATAAAATATTGTAGATTGATCATTTCTATAGTCGGATAATTTTAATTTAAATAAAAATTGGCAAGTGTATGCACCTATCCATCGGGTAAATACTCTTGCTAATTATATGGACACGCAAAATCGAGACAAATTTATTCTGTCTGTCAAGGATGTTGTCAGTTTTTTCATGGCTTGTTAACCTTTTATGCTAACCTTTCTTGAGCTAATTATACAAAAAAAATCTATATTGACTAGCCTTTATTTATTGTATATTTGTTATTTTTACTTTTCTATTTCATTACGCTCCCATCAAAGAAGGTATCAGGTACAAGAAGAAAAAACAAACCATATGGATACAGTGAAATTACATAGGTGCAGTTGATATTCCACCCCATAAGTAAAATCAGCGTAATCGGTATTACTACCGACTACGCTGATAATTTTTTAGGAATTAAATCCCTAAGTGAATGCCCCTAAATCATTCTCTTTTTTAGCATAAATTGATCAATACAGCTTTGCGCCAGCTGGTATATGATCATCGACTATTAGAAGATGCAATTCCTCTTCCTCTGACTCTTTAAGCTTATTGACCGCTGAAAGCAGCATTCCGCAAGATTCTATGCCCATCATTTTACGCGGCGGCAAGTTGGTAATAGCCACCAACGTCTTACCGACTAGCTCTTCCGGCTCATAATAAGCATGAATGCCTGACAAAATGATTCTATCAGTTCCAGTTCCATCATCTAGCGTAAACTGCAAAAGCTTCTTGCTCTTAGGCACGGCTACACAAGCTTTAACTTTTACCGCCCGGAAATCTGAGCGGCTGAACGTATCAAAATCAACCGTTTCGGTAAACAGCGGTTCTATCTCCACGCGACTAAAATCAATAACTTCATGCACAGCTTGATTTGGCGTTACCGCAGCTTCGGTTATCTCAGCATCTCCGCTTGACGTTACCGCAGCATTTTCGGCATTTCCTAAAACTTTTCCTACCCCGTCACTCAGCGGCTTCATTGTTGGGAAAAGTAACACATCACGAATTGATTCAGAATCAGTGAGCAACATCGTCAAGCGATCTATGCCCATTCCCATACCACCTGTAGGCGGCAGGCCATACTCCAAAGCCATGCAATAATCTTCATCCATACGATTCGCTTCTTCATCACCGAGCTCACGCTTGCGCAATTGAGCTTTAAATCGCTCCCGCTGGTCAATCGGATCATTAAGCTCAGAATAAGCATTGGCGAATTCAGCACCACAAATAAACAATTCAAAGCGCTCAGTTAATTCAGGGCGGCCCGGCTTTTTCTTGGTTAGCGGAGAAATCTCAATAGGATAATCGTATATAAAAGTCGGTTGTACTAGCTTATCTTCAACGTATGTTTCAAAGAACAGATTAAAAATATCACCGCGTCCCATACCAGGTTCGACTGGCAAATTATGCTCAGTGGCAACTGCAACAGCAGCAGGCAAATCTTTGATCTGATCAAAGTCAACACCAGAATATTGTAATACCGCATCCCGCATAGTCAAACGGCGGAACGGCGGCTTCAAATCCACGTCAACACCGCGCCACGTAACTGTAGTTTTGCCGCAAGCAGCCATCGCGCACTCGTAGATCAAAGTTTCGGTAAGCTCCATCATACCCTTATAATCGGTAAAGGCCTGATACAATTCGAGCAAAGTAAATTCTGGATTATGTTTGGTGTCCATTCCCTCATTGCGGAACTGACGTCCTATTTCATATACTCGATCCATACCACCAACAATAAGGCGTTTTAAATACAACTCCGGCGCAATACGCAGATACAAATCAATATTCATCGCATTGTGGTGAGTAATAAACGGCCGCGCCGCTGCACCGCCGGGAATAACATTTAAGATCGGCGTCTCGACCTCCAAAAAGTCTATATTATCAAGATAGTTGCGCAAAGTGCGAATTATAATGCTACGTTTGGCAAAGGTCTGGCGCACTTCCGGATTGACGATCAAATCAAGGTAACGGCGACGATAACGGGTATCCATATCTTGCAAACCATGAAACTTTTCGGGTAGCGGACGAATGCTTTTGCTCAATAAAACGTAACCGTAATTGCGTATGGAAATTTCTCCGCGTTGTGTGCGCATCACTTCTCCATCAATGCCTACCCAATCGCCTATGTCGAGTTTTTGCCACTCCTTATATGCTTCCTCGCCCAATAAATCTATTTTTGTAAAAATTTGAATGTGGCCGAATTTGTCGTTTAAATCGCAAAAACTGACCTTACCCATTCCTCGCTTACTCATTATGCGCCCGGCAATTTTAACTCGTTTACCTTCCAAATTCGCAAAATCACGACAAATTTCTTCGCATGAATGAGTTCTTTCAAAACGCACCTGTTCAAATGGATCTTTACCGGCCGCTCGTAGTTGAGACAATTTATCACATCTGATTTGCATTTGTTCATTCTGACTTATGGTCTTGTTTGACTCGTTAATAGCACTCATATTTACTCCTAATCTTTGCAAATTTTGACAATCTTGTACTTAAGCTGGCCGATAGGAGCTTTAACGCTGATAACCGACCCTTTCTTTTTGCCTAAAACTTGTTGTCCGACCGGAGAATCGGAAGAAATTTTATTTTCAAAAATATTCTCTTCTTTGGCTCCGACAATGGTGTACTGGGTCTCTTCGCCGGTAGCTTCATCCCGCAAAACGAATGCTGAACCTAAGGTAACATTGGTCTTGCTGATTTCATCATTGTCGATAACCCTAACTTTCTTCAGTATGGCCTCAATTTCCATTATTCGGCCTTCATTTTCGGCTTGAGCCTGTTTGGCGTCATCATATTCGGAGTTTTCCGATAAGTCACCAAAAGACAAGGCAACCTTAATACGCTCAGCCACTTCCGAACGAACCACGATCTTGCGATGCTCAAGTTCTTCCTTCAAATGATTAAAACCTTCAAGGGTCATTTCAATTTGTTCTACTTCAGGCATATGTACCTCCCATTTAACTTTGATTACTCTTAATATGTAAAATTATTTTAGCAACTTTTTTCGTCTTTAAGCCAGCAATTTCATTATTTCACTCACACTTATAGCTGAACTCTACTTGATACGTTCACTTTCTTTGGCAATAACATCATGCGCACCACCCTCAACAATACTGGTAGAAGAAACGCGTACCAATCTGGCGCGTTGATGCAATTCATCCAAGCTCAGCGAACCACAGGCACACATCGTTGCTCGGATTTTAGCTAAAGCTGAGTCAACATTTTCTTTCAACGAGCCAGCATACGGCACATAAGAATCAACGCCTTCCTCAAAGACCATACCCGGGGCATCCCCTTCATGATAACGTTGCCAGTTACGCGCACGGTTTGAGCCTTCTCCCCAATATTCTTTAACATATGTACCGTTAACAAGCAAGCGGCGCGTCGGACTTTCATCAAAACGGGCGAAGTACCGGCCAAGCATCAAGAAATCCGCCCCCATAGCCAAGGCCAATGTCATGTGATAATCGAGTACCAAACCCCCGTCGGAGCAAAGCGGGATGTACACACCAGTTTCAGCAAAATATTCGTCACGGGCTTTAACCACATTTATCAAAGCGGTGGCCTGGCCGCAACCTATGCCTTTGGTCTCTCTAGTGATGCAAATGGAGCCGCCACCGATGCCGATTTTGACGAAATCAGCCCCGGCATTAACTAAATATCTAAAAGCTTCTCCATCGACTACATTCCCTCCCCCCACAAAAACTCGGTCACCGTAGTTCTGCTTAATCCAGCGCAAGGTATCACTTTGCCACTCAGAATAGCCGTCCGAAGAATCAATACACAATATATCAGCCCCGGCTTCAATCAATGCGGGTACTCGCTCAGCGTAATCGCGAGTATTAATACCAGCACCGACCATCAAACGCTTGTTATCATCCAATAATTCATCGGGATTTTCTTTATGTTCATCATAGTCTTTGCGGAAAACCAGGCCAACCAAGTGATGCTCGGAAGTGACAATTGGTAATTGATTAACTTTGTTTTCCCATATTTTATCATTGGCCTCACTGAGGGAAATTCCATCGTAAGCATAAACCAAACTGTCAAAGGGAGTCATAAAAGTAGTTACACAAGTATCTAGAGAAAGTCTGGAAATGCGATAATCCTTTGAAGCTACGATTCCTAACAAAACACCATCGGCTGTACCGTCATCGGTTATAGCCATAGTTGAGTGACCGGTCTTGCGCTTAAGTTCAAGCACATCAGCCAAGGTGGCCTGCGGCGTTAAATTACAATCAGAAACTACTACACCGGCTTTATAACGTTTAACTTTGCGCACCATAGCGGCCTGTGATTCGATACTTTGCGATCCGTATATGAAAGAAAGTCCGCCGCATCTCGCCAAAGCTATTGCCAATCCGTCGTCGGATACAGCTTGCATTATAGCTGACGTTAAGGGAATATTTATCGAAAGTTTAGCTTCTTCCTTCCCTTTACGAAATTTGACAATCGGGGTTTTTAAACTTACATTATCCGGAACACATTGCTTTGTTGTTAAATTGGGCAACAATAAATATTCGCTGAAAGTACGTGATTCTTCGCTGATAAACTGTGCCATCATAGTCTCCTTAGGGTAATTTTTTAATATAATACCACAAACCATAAGATAATTCATTCAGTGCGACATATAAGTCATGTTATAATCTTGATCGGAGGTCGTAATGCAAGTAGTTATTGGTGTGCGAGCGTTAATTGAATCGGTTTGTCGGCGGGGCGGTCTTGTCCCCAACGGCGGTTTAGGGAGCGATAGCTCCACCGGAATGAACTTACATCGTTTGTTTTACAAAAAAGCAAATTCAATTTTCCCTGCTTATCGTGGTTTAACTGAATACGCGCTAAGCCGCACATTCAACCTGACTGATGTTGATATAACTGTTCAGGGGCGCGCCGACTTAGTTTTGTGGCCGAATACCATGCCGCTCGTTTCAGCTCAAGCAACAACTACGTCGCTTCCTTCAGATGTGGCAGTTATTGAGGTGAAATCATATGCCGGGCTAAAAACTCAGCTTAATCCTGAAGGTTATCCTTTACATTGGGATCAGGCTCTGCTTTATACCTGTCTTTTGCATAACGTTACATCCAATGGTCACAGGACTTTTACCTATCATTTGGCCTATATTTCACTTGAAGATGACGATCCGCTTATTTTAACGAAAACCGTCGATGAATCTGATGCTTTTGCTTGGCTAATCAATGTTTTGCAAGAGTACGGCAGCTTGGCACGTAATGAATACCTGTATCGCTTGACTCGCGATGCCTCAATCAAAGCTCTACATTTCCCTTATCCCCAAATTCGCCAGGGGCAAAGAGAATTGATGTCTTCTGTGTTGGCCGCTATAGCATCTAAAGTACCGCTGTTGGCGCAAGCACCGACCGGAACTGGCAAAACCGTTTCCACGCTTTATCCGTCAATAAAGGCAATAGGCAACAATTTGGCCGACAAAATTTTTTATTTAACCGCCAAGACAACTACGCGTCAGGTAGCTTCTGAAACTGTAAACAAACTGTATCAGGCCGGATTGATATTGCGCACCATAATATTGTCCCCCAAGGAACAATTATGTTTGTCGCCAGAAATATTTTGTGATCTGAGAATGTGCCCCTACGCAATAGAGTACTATGATCGCTTGCCTGAAGCATTGATAGAATTGAAACTTTCTCCTTTAGTTACTGCGGAGGAAATTACCTCTGTTGCCAAAAAATTTAATCTATGTCCGTTTGAGTTAGCGCTTGATTTCGCTCGCTGCTGCGATCTTATCATTGGCGACTACAACCATTTTTTTGACCCGCGCATACGCTTAATTAGATTTTTTTCTGACGACAGCAGGCACCATATAATTCTCTGTGATGAAGCACACAATCTGGCTGAGCGTACCCGAGATATGTACAGTGCCGAACTGTCTTTTCTGAAAGTCCATGCCGCCAAAGAGAAAATTAAAAGTCTGTCTCCGCAGCTGGTTACAAAATTAGATATACTTACCAAGTATTTTGCAGCATTTGCCCAAGCCATGAAATCCGAAAAAAGTGGCTTTGAACAAGTCGAAAAAAGTTTGGCGGAGAAGCCGGTTTTTCAAGCGGAAAATTTTCGAGCCGTAGCAGCACCGCTCCCAGGTTTGCGTCGTTTTTTATTCAGCTTGATTGAGCCTTTACATGATTTGCTAGATAACATCACTGATTTCGATTTACGGCGACCGATAATGGACTTTTACTTCGAACTTTTGTTTTTCTTACGTATACATGATGAATATTTCGATGAAAGTTATGTGACTTGCGTAAAACGTGATCACCGTGACATAATCCTAACTTTGCGCTGTCAGGATACATCATCTAAATTAGTGGCGACTTATAAAGATCAACATATCCCGATATTTTTCTCAGCAACTATGGCCCCACTTAAATACTATAAGAACATTTTTTGTGGCCAAGATGAAACCATATATCCAGATATACTAAACTTAGCATCGCCGTTCCCGGCAGAAAACTTATTATTACTGACCTACACCGGTTTAAAAACTACTTATGAATATCGCAATTACACTTTACTGGAAGCAGCAAAACTTATTTGGCAAGCCTGTTCAATAAAGCCCGGCAATTATTTGGTGTTTTTCCCATCCTACCGTTACCTGAATTCAGTGGCTTCAATCTTGAGCAGTCAGGTCGGTAAAAACTGGCATTTGCTTCAGCAAAAACCAAATATGTCGCCTGACGAGCGAGAAGCCTATTTGAGCAATTTTGCCGACTCGGCCAAAGAATTTTCTACCATTGGGTTGGCCGTATTGGGTGGAAGTTTCAGTGAAGGTATTGATTTGAGCGGTGATCGCTTAAATGGCGTAATAATCATCGGAGTCGGCCTGCCACAACTTAGTCCGGAACGAGAGTTACTTAAACAATACTTTGATTTTAAACTACGCCAAGGCTTTAATTTTGCCTATCTTTTTCCTGGTTTTAGCAAAGTAATGCAGGCTGCGGGGCGTTTGATTCGCAGTGAATATGACCGCGGTTTCATTATTTTAGCTGATGAGCGATATGCCAAACCTGAATATGTAAATCTATTTCCGGAATATTGGCATCCGTCGGAAATCAGCACGATAAGGGAAGTTGAAGCCGAAATTAATAACTTTTATAAATATTTCGAGTTATAATCAAGTCAGTTATTCGTTCCGCTTACCGCCTCCCGCCTGCGGGTAATTTTTAAACGTTCCGCCAACTTCTCCATCTCACCCATTTGATTCGTTAAAACTGAATGATTGTAAGAATGATCAAGACAATAATTGAGAAGCTCTTCAGCAAACCGTATAAACGAAGAACGCAGTTGCGCCGGAAGACGTATATTGCGTATTTTTTCCGACTCAATTTCATTCAAGCATGCCAATACTCTAGCTAAATCTGTTTTGTTAGACCTTGGAAAATCTTGCCATTGATAGTCTGCTTCCATTAAACAGTCAACTCGTTGCGAGAAAAATTTTTTTGACGCGGCCAGATCCAAAGCGTAACCATTAAGCAACAACAACTTCACCTTTACCAAAGCGGTAAACAGTTGAACATCAGTTTCCGGTCTATTGAGTGCATAAAGAGCATTGACCGCCAAAACATAGGTCAGCGGCTGAACCGTATCAGTCTGCATCAAATCAAGAACCAGCTGAATTATCTGTCCGGCCGGGATTTGTAAATTGAGCTCAGCTAAAATATGACTGAACTCAGCTACAACTTCCCCACTCAAGATCCTTTTAGTCACTCCCCGCTCAGAAAGTTCAACTTCAATAAGACTGAACGGCACAGCTAATTTGTGCAGACGTGAAGCCGGCAACAATATACCCTGGGCAAACAGCGATATTTTTCCATGATCTCTGGTAATCAATTCAATATACGCATCTTTTTCTTTGACCTGATTGATTTTGGCAACTAAACCTTTGACAAACATAGCTACGGCCGATCAATCTTTGTTTTGGTATCCCAACTCTTGAAGAATACCGCGGCGGTTACGCCAGTCAGGTCTTACCTTAACATGTAACTCTAAGTAAACTTTACAGTCCAACATTTTTTCGATATTGTGCCGCGCTGCTGACCCGATGCGTTTGAGAGATTGGCCGCCTTTGCCGATGATGATTCCTTTATGCGACTCTTTATCACATAATATGGAAGCATGTATACGTACTAGTGAACGATCATAAGGGTCAGTAGAATTTTCCGCGGCTACCTCTTCAAAGGAATCGATGATAACAGCTGTACCGTGAGGGACTTCTTCGTGAGTGTAAATAAGCAGCTGCTCCCGAATCATTTCGCCGGCGATTTGTCTCTCTGATTGGTCGGTAAAACTGTCGACTGGATAATAACGTGGACCGGTAGGCAAAAGTCCAGTCAACACACGCAGCAGTTCGCCGACTCCATCAGAAAGTTTGGCAGATATTGGAATAATCTCAGCTTGTGGTGCAAGCTGTCTATACCGATTTAAAACGGGTAATAAAGCTGATTTATCAATTAAATCAATTTTATTGAAAGCAATCACTGTCGGCAAGCGAAGTGATTGAGCAGTTTTTAAACAATTTTCCTCGATAGAAGTTGGACCAGCCTTGCAGGCATCAATCATCAAAAGCAGGATATCAGAATTACTCAGAGCTTTTTTTGCAGCCTCCTGCATATACTTACCCAACTCTGTATCCGGTTCATGCAAGCCTGGGGTATCGATAAATATCATCTGAACTCCACGCGCATTGTAAATAGATCTTATATTGTTACGCGTAGTTTGAGCTTTGCGTGAAACAATTGCTAAATGCTGCCCGCTGATGGCGTTAAGTAAGGTAGACTTACCGGCATTTGGACGACCGACAATGCTTACAAACCCAGATTTAATCAGTTGCTGTTCTTGCTCACCTTCCGGTTTAAGCAAACACTCTTGCTCTTGCTTGCCCTGAACCGAACGGGTTTCAGAAAGAATCGGCTCGCCGTCATTTAAATTAGTGCTGACATCGGTAGCACTCAATTCTCCGCTCAAAGGATCAAAAGCTGCTTGATCCGTCTCGGCCCACATTTTTTGCTCAGAATAATCATTTTCTATCTCATTTAAACGCTTTAAATTTGTAGTAATAAGTTTAATTATTTGTTCACTAGTCATTTCACGCTTTATCCCAAGATTATCCAAAAGCTCGCGTTGAATTTCTTCCATCTCCAAACGATCCGTTTCATTGTCGACATGGTCATAGCCGACTAAATGAAGCATGCTGTGCAAAGTCAGGAACGCCACTTCGCGCTGCATTGTATGATTAAATTCTAGGGCTTGTTCTTCCGCGCGGTCCAAACATATGACAATATCACCCAAAAAAACGCTGTTGTTTTCTGGATTAATATCAGCTGCTGTCAAATGTTCTTCTAGGGCACCTTTTTTCATGGCAAGCATTGGAAATGAAAGTACATCTGTTACCTTGTCTATACCTCGTTGTTCTTTGTTCAAACTGCGCATAGCATCGGCACCGATAAAAGTTACAGCGAATTCTGGCTGTAAGCCTTCTTCACTTAAATAATCTGAGAATGGCAAATAGCTGAAACCTGCCTGTAAAGTATAGCGAATTATTTGGCGCAGCTCTGCAGTTGACCACTTACATTTTTCTTTTTGAAACTGGATTAGCATCAGGATATTTCAACCTTTCATGAAATTGCCCCTCGTATACACGGAGGAAGGCTTGAACCATCTTTTCTACCTCTTGGTAAGATAGGCCGCTATCTACCAACTGATCTTGATCATTTTTTCCTTTGACAATTTTTCTGATCAACTTTTCTGTATTCACTAAATCGCGGTAACCCGTTGACTTCATTGCTGCTTCTACTGAATCGGCAATCATAACAATACCGGTTTCTTTGCTTTGCGGAATTCGCCCAGGATAGCTGAAATCTGCAGGATCCGGCAAAGGCATACCTTTTTCTTCAGCAATTTTGCAAGCCTTTGGATAAATCGACATGAGGACTGTATCCCCATGATGTTCAACAATAAAAGCAGTCACAGCCTCCGGCAAGCGATTTTCTTCAGCCAATTTCACCCCATCAGTTACATGAGCAAAGATTATTTTAGCACTTTCCTCGGGGGAAAGCTTGTCATGCGGATTTTCACCGAATTGATTTTCCGTAAAATAACTAGGATTGTTCAATTTACCAATATCATGGTACAAAGCCCCTACCCTAGAAAGTAAAGCATTAGCCCCGATGCTTTCAGCTGCAACTTCGGCTAAATTGGCAACCATGGCCGAATGCTGAGCGGTGCCGGGCGCCTCAATGAGCAGTCTTTTCAGTAAAGGTTGATTGGGATTTGACAGTTCAACCAAACGCAAGGGTGAAACCGCGTCCAATACTATTTCGTATAGAGGCATGACGCCTATCGCTGCTACCGCACTCAATGCTCCGACTGCGAAAAAAATCAAACTGTTGCTCAACATTACCCCGGAAGAGGTCTTCATCAACAAATCCAATGCTATCGAAGTAAAAGTCGGAGCAATAGCCGCCATCAAAATGACCAGAGCATAGCGATTGCGCTTGGTAAAGTTGTCGGTCAGCATAGCACATACAATAACGCCTACCAAAGAGCAGAACAAAAATTGGAAGTTCATATCTGCAATAGGAAAAACCAGCATCAGTAAACAAGCCGAAAAAACTAGTGCCAAGCGCATTCCGTAATATGTCGTGAATATAATTGTCGCAAAATACACCGGCGCCATAAATGGAGAAAATTCAGCCCCATAAGCAGCGATAATAATAGGCAATAAAAATGTTACCAAAATACTTACAATACGTTTGGCATCGGTCAAACCATCGACTAAATGCCCGGCTAAATATGCTCGGCCGATAAAAAATACTGCAAGCACATCCAACAAAGTTCCCAAAAGTATTTGCCAATCCCAACTGCCTGCATTGATAAGGCCAGCATCCCGAAGTATCTGATATTCAATCGAAGAAATTTTATCCCCTTTAAGAACAACTCTGGTGCCTTTTTCGATCATCACCGGTTGAGCAATTGCAGCATCATAGGCATCTTTCCTAGCCGCCAAAGTTGTTTCATGATTAAAAACCATATTTGGTTTGATTATTGCCCGCAGCAGATCACCAACTAAACTGTATTCCGAAGCAAAGCTTTTGCTATTAACCTTTAAAGTATCCAATTCGTTTTGAACAACTGAAAGCAAGTTATATGAAGTTATTTCTTTTTTTACCAAATAATCGGCCAATCTCTCAGCATTACTTTTCACCATTTCATAGGTCGATGGGTTCATCGTAAAAAACAGTTGCCAGTCGGCATCACTTAATGTCTCGGCCAAATAATCCGGCAGAATTTTTTTAGCATCGCCTACTGCAGCCGTTATTTCCGGATTGGTCGGCAACCAATCCGCATCGGAGGAATCCGATTTTGTGATAAACTTATCCGATAATTTTTTTCTTTCCGCATCAACACGCTTGAAAAGCGTTGCCAAATCAGCCAAATTTTTTTGCGCGATTTCCTCCGAACGATTGTAGATATCGGCAACCTGCGACGCCTGCCTCTCAGCCTTGGCTTTGGTTTTGACCCGATCAATTACCGCGCGATTGAGAACAATATCCTCGTCCGCGATCGATCCTACCTGTAAATTATAACTGACCGGAATAACGGCTTGATAAATTAATAAAAATACCACTATCAACGCCAACACGGTTAAAAACGTAACTAATCCTTCGGAAAAATTTATTTTTACCTTGTGTAAGCGATCTGTAAATTTTCGCATATATACTCCTAATTATTTTAAGCGCAACCGGAGCCTGTTTTGAGGCGACCGTACAGTTTTTGACTGCCGCGCAGAACTTACCCCCCCATGTTTGGCACGGTGTTTGTCGGCTTTATCATAGGCAAGGATTATACTTTGTACTATACCGTTACGCACAACATCATCGCAAGTAAGCTCTATAAATTTAATTCCGTCGATATTTGTCAGGACTCTCCTGGCATCGCACAGTCCAGATGTTTTCCCTGCCGGCAAATCGATCTGAGTTATATCTCCTGTCACGATTACTTTAGAGTTAAAGCCGATTCGAGTCAGAAACATTTTCATCTGTTCCGGCGTGGTATTCTGTGCTTCATCCAATATTATAAATGCATTGTCCAAAGTTCGTCCACGCATGTACGCCAAAGGAGAAACTTCAATCACCCCTCGTTCCTGATTTTTTAGATATTGATCCGCGCCCATAAGTTCATGCAAGGCATCGTAGAGTGGGCGCATGTACGGATCTACCTTCATCTGTAAATCACCCGGAAGGAATCCCAACTTCTCGCCGGCTTCAACTGCAGGTCTAGTTAAGATAATTCGATCAACGCTACGCTCACGGAACGAATTGACAGCCATAGCTACCGCCAGAAACGTCTTACCTGTTCCGGCTGGCCCTATAGCAAAAACGACTTCATTTTTTTTGATTGCTTCAATGTACCTGCTCTGCCCCGCTGTTTTGCAGGCAACTACTTTTCCTTTAGCAGTCACACAAACACCGTCAGGGCTGAAATTGCTGACCGCAGTCAAATCGCCTTGCGCTGCTTTACCACTTAAATAGGTCACCAGCTGCGTCGTGATCGTATTGCCGGATGCCCGTAAATTGATCAGTCGTTGTAGCACACCACAGGCCCCTTCAATTGTGAGCTCATTTGCTCCAGCCACCACCAAACCGTCAGACCGCAAAGTGATACTCACGGCAAATTGTTTCTCCAATATCGCCAAGTTGCGTGATAAAACGCCGTTTAATTCAGCCAGTATATCAAAATCATCAAGTTTAATAAATTTATCCATATGTTTCAAAAATTATCCGCCATAGTATTACGATTTTTTGTTTGCAACATCGGGAATTGCTCTAAGAAAGTATTGAACACCTCCGGAAGAGGCGCGTAACAATCTATCATACGTTGGGTAATAGGATGTCTGAAATGAAGCTCCGCCGCATGCAACAGTTGCCCGCCCAGATCGGCGTATTTCCTCCCCGCCGCATAAAGAGGATCACCGACCACCGGATGACCAATATAGCTTAAGTGAACCCTGATCTGATGAGTGCGACCTGTTTCTAAGTTAAGCCGCAGCAGGCTATAGCCGGGGCGCGACGCCAAAACCGTAAAATGCGTCAACGCCGGTTTTCCTTTTAAGGTGACAGCCATTTTTTGACGGTTACGGGGATCGCGTCCAATCGGGGCATCTATTTTGCCTGCTGTTTCTGCAAAATTGCCAAAAACTATTGCTTGATAAACCCTATTGATAGCGTGAACTGACAATAATTCAGCTAATTTGTTATGGATGCTATTGTCCTTCGCAACTACCAACAAACCAGATGTATCCTTGTCGATGCGATGGACAATACCCGGTCTGAATTCGCCATTGATATCGGACAAATTATTCCCGCCGCAATAATTTAGCAAAGCATTCACCAAGGTTCCGTTCGCATGCCCCGGAGCCGGATGAACAACCAAGCCACGAGGTTTATTTACAACCAAAAGATACTCATCCTCAAAAACAATATCCAGCGGCAGATCTTCAGCTTCATGCCGCGGCACAGCCACCTCCGACAATTCTATTTTCACATGACAAGGACAAGTAAGCTTTAGCCCAGCCTTGGGGAAAGTGCCGTCAGCCAACAGAACTCTTTTTTCATTCAGAGCCTTAGTAATATCCGAACGGGTAAGCTTATGCCCCAGTTCTTGTAAGCATTCGGTTAAAGTAACATCCAAGCGCTCGCGGTTAAGCGGCAAGTCCAATTCTATGATCATCTTTACCACCATTTTTCTTAAATGAACTAAATAAAACAAAAATCAAAGTTCCTATTACCAAGCAAATATCGGCAACGTTAAATACCGGATAATGGAAACTGCCGAAGTTAAAGGCAAACATGTCAACCACCCCACGATAAAGAACGCGATCGATCAAATTGCCGGCGCACCCTGCTGCCATTAGGCTCAGCCCGAAACGATTAACTTTTTCTTTAGTACTATACACGCATACAAGTAAAACAACTAAAGCAACCGCCGAGATTGCTGTGAGGAGGTAAATTCCCCAAGCTTGACCTGCCAAAAAGCTCCAAGCCGCTCCCCGGTTCACCGTTTTTGTAATATTAAAAAAATTACTGATAACAGTCAACAACTCTCCGTCCTGCAAGTGCCGTATGACACTTAATTTTACAGCTTGGTCGGCTGCTATACCCAATAAAATTATCAATAAATATATCATACTTTGTATTATCCTCTCAAGAGTTTAATCTCGTAAAAAAATTCGTTCAATCTTGCTCGCTTTACCATTGGACGGATCAGCTTCGATAAAAACAGCTTGCATAACTGTCTTCCCATCAGCCAATTCATATCGTGCTGGCAAATGGTCGACGAATCTCCGCATAGCCGTGCTTTGGCGCATCCCAATCACCCCATTGCCAGGTCCCGTCATCCCTACATCAGTTATATAAGCAGTACCGCGCGTTAAGATGTGTTCATCGGCAGTCTGCACATGCGTATGCGTCCCTAGCACAGCGGTTACCCGACCGTCTAGAAAATAGCCCATGGTTTGTTTCTCAGCTGTCGCTTCTGCATGAAAATCGACCAAAGTTATATTTGGCGCAAACTTCTGTTTCCAAACGGTAAGCTCACGATCAATATAATCAAAAGGAGATTCGCAGGATTCCATAAATACCTGACCGAGTATCTGTGTGACCATAATTTTCCCTTGCGGTAAGTCAAAAACGGCACAGCTCTGACCGGACCAATTCTTCCCCCCATTACCCGGACGCAACATGGACTTATCCGTATCTATCCAACTGTTGATTTCCCACTTTGACCAAGTGTGATTGCCGAGCGTGATGCAATCTATCCCAGCTTTATATAATGCCTGCGCCAATGAACCGGTTATGCCCAAACCTCCGGCTGCATTTTCACCGTTGGCGACACAAAAGTCTACCTGTAATTCTTGGCGCAAACGCGGTAACTCACGTTGAATCATTTTAATGCCGGCAGTTCCGACAACATCTCCGATAAAAATAATACGCAGCAAGTCGCACCTCCTAATAAACTAATTCTAGCATAATTTGACAAAAAAAGGGGATCAGCCTAGTGGCCAATCCCCTTAACTTACTATTAATCGTCATACATAATTTGTACTATGGCAATTCAGGACAAGCATCCTACTTTGCCATATCGGAGACACGGGTTTCACGAATCATATTGACTTTTATCGTTCCGGGATAGCTAAGTTCTTCTTCAATCTCATGACAAATCTCCCGAGCGGTCAAAATCATATCTTCATCGGAGACCTTTTCCGGTTGAACCAAAACTCTTATTTCCCGACCCGCCTTTATAGCGTAGCATTTTTCAACTCCCTCATGCGACATCGCTATCTCTTCCAAACGTTGAATACGTTTGATGTAAGTTTCTACATTTTCACGTCTTGCACCCGGCCTTGCTGCCGATAAAGCATCGGCCGCAGCCACTAACACTGCAATAGGAGTTAAAGCTTCGCAGTCGCCATGATGCGATACGATAGAATTAATAACGATGGGAGGTTCGTTAAATCTACGAGCCAAATCTCCTCCAATCGTCACATGGGATCCTTCCAGCTCAAAATCGGCTGCCTTGCCTATATCATGCAAAAGCCCGGCACGCTTCGCCATAGTTACATCCAGATCAAGCTCAGCTGCCATTAAGCCGCATAGCCAACTCACTTCGAGAGAATGCTTTAAACAATTCTGGCCATGACTGTAACGGTAATGCATACGGCCCAAATATTTCATTAACTCGGGATGCATGCCCATAATTCCCGTTTCCAAGCAGGCACGTTCGCCTTCTCGCTTAATGATGGCATCAATCTCTTTACGCGATTTTTCCGCCATTTCTTCGATTCGTGCCGGATGAATTCTGCCGTCCAAGACTAGTTTTTCAATCGTAAGCTTAGCGATCTCACGCCTAATCGGGTCAAAGCACGAGACAATCACCGCTTCAGGAGTATCATCAATAATCAAATCCGCGCCAGTTATGGTTTCAATAGCTCTTATGTTGCGACCTTCGCGCCCTATAATCCGCCCTTTCATCTCATCACTTGGTAGGTTGACTACGGATACCGTTGTTTCAGAGACACAGTCTGCTGAGTAACGCTGAATCGCTGTGGCGATAATTTCTTTAGCTTTATACTCAGCTTTATCTTTAGTTTCTTCTTCCATCTGTCGCAGCATCAAGGCCATTTCATGACGGTAAGTATCTTTAGCTAAAGAAAGCACCTGATTTTTGGCTTCTTCCATCGACAAAGACGAAATTTTTTCGAGTTCCAGTTTCTTAGTTTCTTCCATTTCTGCGATACGACGTTCTTCATCCTGCAACGCGGCAAGTTTTGTTTCATACTTCTCTTCTCGGTTGCTCAAATCACCCAAACGTCTTTCAAGTTGCTCTTCTTTTTGATCAATTCGGTTACGCTCACGCTGTAAATCAGCTTTGCGTTCACGTACATCTCGTTCCAGATTAATACGGGAGCGTTGAATTTCCTCCTTGACTTGTAAAAGCAATTCCCTTTTTCTGCTTTCACCGTTTTTACATGCTTCGTTGTAAGCCTGCTCAGCTTTTTCACCGGCCAATTTGCTTTCAGTGACCAGTTTAGCCCGAGCTTTGTTAAGATCCAAACGATAAAATAAATAGGTTATGCCAATTCCCAGAGCAAGGCCGATTACCGCAGCAAGGATATAGTAAAGTTTATCCATGGTAATCTCCTCCATATAAAATTATCAAAGTTGTTGGCCAAACATGACCTTTTACATTGTACTTTAAATTAGTTTTTAAAACAAGTTCAGCATGAACAAGTTGGTATGGTTTTTATTTCGTAATTTGGGCATTTGATTTTGGCTGCTACGTATTAAACTCAAATAAAAAATGTATGGAGGTTCAAATGAAAACTGCTATCAATCAAAAACTTCTCGGTGGCGTTATTATGGATGTCACCACACCCGAGCAGGCAAAAATTGCCGAGGCAGCCGGTGCTGTCGCCGTAATGGCTTTGGAACGCATTCCGGCCGATATTCGAGCAGCCGGCGGAGTATCGCGCATGTCAGATCCAAAAATGATTCGCAGTATTATGGAAGCGGTAAGCATTCCGGTTATGGCTAAGGTGCGTATCGGTCATTTTGTGGAAGCACAAATTTTGGAGGCCATCGGCATCGATTATATTGATGAAAGTGAAGTTCTATCACCGGCCGACAACGTTTATCATGTCGATAAAACCAAGTTTAATACCCCATTTGTCTGTGGGGCTCGCAATTTGGGCGAAGCATTACGTCGAATACAAGAAGGAGCTTGTATGATTCGGACTAAAGGTGAGGCCGGTACAGGTGATGTTGTTCAAGCAGTTTCGCATATGAGACAAATTCAAGCTGAAATTCGCGCCGTAGTTTCAATGGCTGAAAATGAACTCTATCACGCCGCCAAGGATTATGCTGTCCCGTATGAACTGCTGAAGTATGTTCATGACAACGGTAAATTATCTGTTCCGAACTTTTCGGCCGGCGGCGTGGCTACTCCTGCCGATGCTGCTTTAATGCGTCAGTTGGGTGCAGAAGGCGTATTTGTAGGAAGCGGTATTTTTGCATCCGGTGATCCTGAAAAACGCGCTAGAGCTATTGTAAAGGCAGTACGTAATTATAATGATCCGGCCGTACTCGCGGAAGTTTCCACCGGCCTCGGTAAGGCCATGGTAGGAATTAATGAAGAAGAAATAAGAACACTGATGGCGGAACGCGGCGTATAAATCCCAAGAGCTCCGTCTTAGTCGAATAGAAACAGGCAGCTTAACCAAGTGCAAAGCTGCCTGTTTCTATCGTTATAACATTTTACAAATATAATCTGCTACTTACAGTTTTAATCTGCTGCTAATTTATTTTCTATTCACACTATTAACATTCAAGTTCATGCTGCCAGTACGGTAGCCAATGATATCCAAGGTAACATAATTAAAGCCTAAACCACATAAATATTGATTTATTTCTAGACGCAAATCACTGTTTGTTAAAAGCGACGTTAACTCAGCAGGGGCCAATTCAATTCGGGCCAAATCGCCGTGTACACGTACTCTAACCTGTTTGAACCCCCTGTTTAATAAAAATTCCTCAGCCAAATCAACCTTACCCAGTATGGCCGGATCAATCGTATGGTTATACGGCATTCGCGTTGCTAGGCAGGCTAATGAAGGCATGTTTTTTGTCGGTAAACCTAAAGCGGCAGATAAAGAACGGATCTTCTTTTTGTCAAACTGTGCTACCCGTAAAGGACTCAACACATGCAATTCGGCAATTGCTTTAAGCCCCGGGCGATAGTCTCCCATATCATCCAAATTAGATCCTTCAGCCAAATATGGAAACCCATGTTTGACGGCAAAATCTATAAAATTTGAGAACAGCATCTTTTTACAGTGATAGCATCTGTCTTCTGGATTCGGATATAATGTACGCATTTCAGTGTCAGAAAATGAGGCTGTACTAAGTGCCAAACCGTAAGACTTACTCATGCTGAGAGCAGCTTGAATTTCACGCCGTGGAGTAAATGGAGATATACCGAGAATCCCGGTAGCATTTTGTCCCCCCAGTACGCGGTCAGCCACATAAAGCAACAAGCTTGAGTCGACCCCCCCAGAAAAAGCTACAGCCAGTTTCCCGTCTTTGGGCAAAGCTGCCGCCAAAGCTAGATAATCCGTTCTCGCTTCTCCGCTTAAAAAAAGCAAGGGATTACGAATTCCTTGTCGCCAATCAACAATTGTTTCCGGATCGATATACTGCAGCTTGGACGCAGCTAAAGAATTAATAACCGTATGATCGGTTGCAATGTAAATTGTTTTTTCCGGTTCTGTTTTCAAATTAGCCAAAGCCTCGGCAAGATCAGATTTGTTGATTGCCAACCTTGTATAGGTCAAGCCTGAAGGCATACACATATCTTCAGACCTATTATCTAAAACAATGACAACCACAGTTTTGCCGTTATTTACTGCAGCTCTTAGCATATCAGCCCAACCGTCCGCAAACAGTCTGTCGCGTTGCTCAATTAAGTCATTTGTTAGAATTACAACTAAGTTATGTTCAGCCGGGTCAAAGTTTTCCTTTGTTACAGCTTGATTAGCAATATTATATTGTGCCATACGTACCTCCCTGAAAGATAAGTATTATATAGCAAAAAATAAAATAAAAAAAGGGGGGAAAAACTCCCCCCACCGAGCAAATCTAAAACTGCCAATGTAATTAATGTTCGTAGCCAGTTCGTCCGCCGCGCGTTTTAAACATCGTCCAAAGCGGAGTTGCCAAGCAAATTGAAGAATAAGATCCGATTATTACACCTACCATCATCGGCAAAGCGAACTCAACAATGCTCGACAAATTATATACTTTGGCGAAAACGAAGGCCATTAAAATTGCCACGAAAGAACAAATACTTGTGTTTAGCGTACGAGTAAAAGATTGATTAATAGACATATCAACCAAATCAGGCAGAGTCATTTTGCCACCGTACAAGCGTTCATTCTCTCTGATCCGGTCAAAAATAACGATTGTGTCGTTAACAGACCAACCCAAAATTGACAGGACAACAGCGATTACTGTTTCATTCAGTGAAAACCTGAAAACAACAAACGCAAAGAATGCAATTAAAACATCATGAATCAAAGCAATCAAGGCAAAGATACCGGCTGAAGCACCCGAAATGGTTCTAAATCTTATCCAAACGTACAAAACGATCAGAATTGAAGAAACCAGAACCGCCAACAGACCATTGGTCAAAGTGCGTTGACCGATAAATGGATTAACCAAGCTAGCTTCCGACCAAGTTATGTTGTTAGATGGGAAAGCCTTCTGCAGTGCTTCCGTCATCGCCATCTGTTCCTCTGTCTTCAGAGCCTGATTGTCGGCAACGTTAATAACCAGACTGCGCACCTTTTTTTCGCTGCTTGATTCCAAACTGGAAATGATTTGCATCGAAACAGGTTTTTTAATTGCATTAGAAACTACTTCCTCCGCTTTGCTCAAATCGACATCACCGGCGAAACTCATTTTTACGATTGAACCACCCTTAAACTGGATATCCAATTTCATGCCGAAAACTATAGCAGAAATAATTCCAATCAATAAAAGCAACGAAGAAAAAGCGATGAATTTATAGCGTTGCTTATAAAAACTCATCTTAAACGGTATATTCTGAGTCATAACGCCCCTCCCTCTTTACGAGCTTTTTGCTTTGCACTGTAATCGCCATACAGCCAAGTGTTACGCAATTGTTTAAATGCAGCTAAAGAGCTTACCATCAAATGCGAAGCCGTTGCACCGCAAATAAGGTTAAGTATAACACCAAGCAACAGTGAATAGCCAAATGAAAGCATTGAGCCTGTTCCGAAGACCATTAAGCACACTGCGGAAATAGCCACCGTAACATTACCGTCAAGGATTGATGAAAATGCCCGATCGAAGCCGCTAGCAATAGCTGTTAGCAAGGTGGCCCCGCCACGTAGTTCTTCTTTGATTCTTTCAGAGATTATGATATTAGCATCAACACCCATACCGATTGAAAGAATGATACCGGCAATACCTTGTAAGGTCAAAGTCTGTTGTGGGATGGATATACCGAGCATAATACCAACAATCTGCGCTAGCAAGGCGATAATTGCCACAAAACCCGGCAAACGATAATACAGCAATAGGAATATACTCAAAATAATGAATGCTACAATTCCGGCCCTTAACATTACGCTTAAGGCGTTATTACCAAGAGACGGAGATATCGAACTCGAGCTAATGGCTTCAATATCAAACGGTAGAGAGCCGGCATTTATTTTCCCAGCCAAATCCACCGCCGCTTTAGGCGACTCCATAGGAGAAATCATAGCTCGTCCTTCCGAAATAACAGAGTTGACCCTAGGATTTGACAACATCTTTTCATCCATGTTAATGGACAGATTTTTGCCGAGGTTTTCTTTAGTAGCAACCGCAAATTTCTTCGCACCTTCCGGAGTTAATTCCAAAGAAACAACGTTTTCACCGTTTTGGGTGTTCACTTCGTGCGAAGCTTTTTTAACATCGCTGCCCTCGAGTACGACCTTACCGCTTTCATCTTTAAAGGTAAGATGAGCAGTTTCCCCAAGTTCTTTCATAGCCTTGGCCGGATCAAAAACAGCTTCTTTTGATTTCCACGGGAAACGAACGATTACATACCCGTTTTGACGGTCAATGATAATATCACGGTCCAAAATATTCAAATTATCAAGGCGGGTCTCCATAATTTTGTTAATGGCCTGCAACTGATCTTCAGTCGGTTTGCCTTTAAAATTTTTGGGAGCATATACAGCTTCAACGCCACCGCGGATATCAATACCAAAGCGTATTTCCGAAGCTCCGGCCAAACGGATCTTGGTGCCGCCCGGTTCAGGAACGCTGATACCGGTGTAAGAAATGACGGTTAGCAGAGCAATGATAAGAGCCACTATGAAAAAGGTATGCTTCCGCCCTTTTCTTATTTTGACGGAAGGGACCGATTTGCGTGACATAATGATCACGTCCTTTCATATAAATTCAATAAATAAGTATAACTAGGTTATTCTAACAAAATTAATGTAACAAGACAACTTCTTTTGTAGCGGCGGTTATAACTTCACAATCATGTTCCCGTACAAGGCAAGTATCTTCGATTCTTACGCCGCCTACTCCCGGAATGTAAATTCCCGGTTCGACTGTCATCATTGACCCTGCTTGCAAAACCGTATCACAATATTTGCTGCAGCGAGGTGACTCGTGGATTTCCAAGCCTAAGCTGTGACCGAGGCCGTGGCCAAAATATTCGCCATAGCCTGCGTCATTGATGATATTTCTCGCTACGGCATCCACATCTTTGCCCTTAACGCCGGCCCGCAGAAATTTTTCTCCGGCCGTCTGAGCTTTTAGGACAATATTGTATATTTCCAAAATTTTCGGGTTCGGTGTTCCTAAAAATACGGTACGAGTGATATCTGAGCAATAGCCTTCATACAGCGCACCGAAATCCATTGTTATGGAATCGCCATCTTCAATCACTTTATCGCTAGCAACTCCATGCGGTAAGGCGCTGCGCAAGCCGGAAGCGATTATTGTAGTAAATGAAGGTGCCGAAGCTCCCAGAACACGCATATTATGTTCAAGTTGAGCTGCGACCTGATTTTCCGTTTGTCCTGCCTTGATTGTCGGTAGAAGTTGTCTCCAAGCTTCATCGGAAATATAGATTGCTTTACGCAGCATTGCCAATTCCCATTCATCTTTGATTAAGCGCAATTCAGCAAGTTCGCTGCCCAACGGCACAAACTTGACCGAAGGATTGTTCCTCTGCAAGGTTAATTGCATTGTCCACGGAAGATAGTCAGCTTCCAAACCGACTTCTTTTATTTTTATCTCTGCCAGATGTTCACTTACTACCGTCAATGCCGCTTTGGTCACCGGAACAATCATATACTCGGAAGACTGAATTTTTCCCTGCTCAATATATCTGCTGTCCAAGTAAAGATATAAGTCTTTTGCCGTGATCAAGGCATAAGACTCCGTGCCGGTGAACCCCGCGAAGAAACGTGTGTTTTCACGGCTGTACAGCAAAACAGACTCCAGCTTTCGTTCAGCCATCCATTCTCTTAACGCCGCTATACGCCTTGCACGATAAAATTCAATTTTTTTTAGGTTAGCCATATAACCCTCCTTCTCCTCTATTGTTAACTTTTACTTGTTAATATAGTTTATTTTAATATAGTTCATTTGCAAAATTTATTATTCTGTTTACTCTTTTGCCATTTTCGTTATTTGTCAGCGCTTTGCTCTCTATCTACAACAACGAACCGAATTCGCGATAATGTTTTCATTATATAACTTTATAGTCTGATTGTAATCTGTCGAGCGACAAATCGCTAAACTTTATTTTTATCCGTTACTTATGTGGTAATCAGACGGCTTTTTCAAATAAAAAAAGTGATAATGTCGTCTCTTGAGCAAGCGGGAAAAAATATTTTTTCGGTGTGGCAAAGTTCTTAAACGCCGTCGAGGCAAAAAGCGCCGTAAATTTTTAAACCTCCTTCTAGCCAACCAATTAGCAAATATTTTTCTTCCGCTGGATGGCAAACCTTTGTTCATCTTAAGCGAGCTAATGAAAGGCAGCTCAAAAATCCGCTTTATCCGGATGTACCACTTCTCACCCGTGGCTAACGGGGCCACCAACAAAGTCAAAACACCGGAACGACGGCCACATAGAACATCAGTGAAAATTTGGTCGCCGATTAACAATGTTTCTTTAGGCGAAAGCGAAAATTTTTGGCAGGCCAAGTGCACCCCACGGCGTGACGGTTTGCCTGAATCAGCAATGAAATCCAAATGATGTAAATCAGCAAATGGTTTCACGCGTTCTGCCGGGCCATTGCTGAGTATTAGACATTTGAAGCCTGCATCAAGCATTCGGTTAATTTGCAAGTCAGAAAAGGCCGTCCTTTCCCTATGCCCGTCGCGGATAAGTGTATTGTCCATATCCAACAAAACCAATCGATAACCTTGCTCATATAAAGAATTAAAATCTATATCCGCTAAACTGCGGAAATAGGCGTCCGGTTGAAAAAATCGCTTAAGCAAAGGTAAATATCTCCAGTTACATATTAATATCTTAACGTTCTAAGATAATATAGCACACTAATTTTAAAACGTGTAGTGAAACAAGTCATTACACAATTTTTGTGATATATTAACAATGTATATTTCTGCCAATGCTCTTGATAGATGTTTAATGATGCTCTTGATAGATGTTATTGCCGTATAGCTGGTATTTATTTTCGCAAAGGAGTCATATAATGAAAGTTTGCAAATTCGGCGGTTCATCTTTAGCCAACGCTGACCAAATACGTAAAGTATGTGACATTGTTCTTAGTGATAGCTCTCGGAAAATTATTGTCGTTTCAGCTCCGGGCAAACGCAATCGAGAAGACGTTAAAGTCACAGATTTGCTTATTAATTTAGCTGAAGCCATTATCGCCGGTCACGCCGGGAATAATGAGCTTGAACTTATTCTTAAACGTTTCGTCGGCATAGCCCGCGAAATGCATTTGCAACATGATTTTGAACAAGAAGTACGTGCCGATCTGGCCGAACGCATAAGCACTTATCGTAATTCTCCGCAAGAACTTACTGATGCGCTTAAAGCTGCGGGAGAAGATAACTGTGCGCGTCTGGTCACCGCTTACTTGAATGCTATGGGGGAACAGGCTACTTATATACACCCTGGCAAAGCAGGTATGCTGCTTACAGGTGAACATGGTAACGGTCAGCTTTTACCGGAGTCATATTGTGAACTGTCCAAGCTTAAAGATATGCCCGGCTTATTGGTATTTCCAGGTTTCTTCGGCTATTCCGAAACTGGTAAAATTGTCACTTTCTCCCGAGGCGGTTCGGATATAACCGGAGCGATTTTGGCGGCGGCTGTCGGGGCCGAAATGTACGAAAACTGGTCGGATGTAGACTCGGTTTTTGCCGTCAACCCTAATCTAATACCGCATCCGGCACCTATACGAGAAATGACTTACAGCGAAATGCGGGAATTGGCTTATGCCGGATTTTCCGTTTTGCATGAAGAGACTTTAGAGCCGGTATTGCGCTGCAACATACCGATTTGCATTCGTAACACTAACAATCCTAATTCTCCCGGCACCAAAATTGTCGCTTCTCGCATCGATTTTGATGGTATAGTGACCGGAATCTCCGGCAGTAAAGGTTTTTGTTACCTGCATATCTCACAATATTTAATGAACAAAAAAGTCGGATTCGTCTATCGTGTTCTAAAGATTTTGAATGAACTTGAGATTCCTTTCGAGCACATGCCTTCCGGAATAGATTCAATAACTATAGTAATGCGAAACTCTGTCTTCACCCAAGAAAAAGAAGCCATGGTAAGACGTCGTTTAAATGATGAACTTGGCGTAACGTCAATTAATGTTGTCCGAGGCCTGGCCATGGTCATGCTCGTCGGCGCGGCAATGGCACAAACAGTAGGGGTTATGTCACGCGCAGCCTCTGCTTTGGGCAGAGCTGGCATCAACATGGAGTTAATAAGTCAAGGAGCTTCCGAGCTTAGTATAATAATCGGAATACGCGAAGAATACTGCCAATACGCCGTAAAAGAGTTGTATCACGAGTTTTTCTTAGGCCGTTAGCTTGGCCGTTGACTTGGCCGTGAGCTCAGTGGACGGATCACTTATGTCCGCAACGGACATTATTATAAAACATTCGTTCATCAATTACGCAAAGACTAAGTTAGCGGATACCTAGCGGCGCCTACGCTTGGTTGGGCGTTCGGTGCGAGGCGGATCATACATTTTGGCATGAATTATCCCCTTGTAAGCCGCTTGGCAATCAATCAATTCATCCAACTTATTAAAATACAACTGCAGTGGATTTATATCGACTGAATTAATAAACCACGGATGTTCCGCCGAGGCAGCTAAGAACTGCGAACCGTTTTGAATAAAAGCAAAATAGGAAGAGTTTTTCAGCAATTGCAATTTGGCATCTTCCCAACCAGGCGCGCCGATACCCAAAAAACTGAAAATATGGGTATCGCCGATGACCGGCACCATAGTTTCTCGCCACAAATCCAGATCCTGCTTTAACTCCGTTGAAGACAAATCATCGAACTTTTTTATATCGTAACCGGCAGAGGCAAAAATCCAGCCTTCCGCCTTAAGATTGTCAGCAACCGCCTTAGCCTGACGTTGTTGCAGTTTCAAATTATCTTCTGAAACATCATAAAGCGGTTTCTGCTGTTCAGCCAATTCAGCATTTATCGCACGCATCTGCTTGGTCGTAGTAACATATCCAAAAGTAGGTTTTCGCCCACTTAGTGCAATAATGCCGCGTGCGCCGTCAAAACTGAAATCCGTATTGCTTTTTACGAATCTGTCAACTAAACCGGTAATTTCAGCGTCTTCTTCCACTAACACCGAACCGTCAGGCGCAATGGATTGACTGACTCTACGCCCGTTAACGACAGCCAAATTTTTAAAGCTACCACTCACCATCCGCACATTGTCATAGTTCATCCCGTTAATAGTCAACACCAACGGCTTTTTGCCAGCAGGAAGCAACCAAGGCCGAAACTTTCCATTTTTATCCAACTGCTTCAAAGGGTTAACCAGTACAAAGCCTCGGCTGTGTAATGAAGTTAACACGGCCAAAGCCGACTCTTGCGGCAAAACTTTTTGCATATAAAATTTGCGCAAAGCTGAATTCATCGCCACTTGCGGATGTCTTACCAATGGCAGTAGGTTAACGGCATAAACCGGTCCACTGTACTCAACTAGCTCCGGCAGATTCAGAGCTTGTACTTTACTCTGCAAAGTTTTAAATTTAGCCTCACTAGCAAAAAGAGGACTGAGTTCGGCAATTTTCTTTTTAGCTGTATAATATTGTCCGCTAAGCAAAGCATGTTCCGCCGCAGCGAGGTCATTCTTACGTATTTCAACCAACAGTTTATTAAGTTCACCGTTAAAGAGAGCATGTAAAGCCTTCATATCGGCCCCATTGATTGAACTCAACATCTGCTGAAAAAGTTTTGCTTGGTTGATAAGGTCAGCGCTTTTAACCGCCATCTTGTATTTGCCGCTGAAATCACCCAAAGAAGGAAGGACTTTTAAATATTCTTGCGCTTCCATTCCAACTTCAGGAATCTCACCAAGCAGACGGAAGATTTTCTCGCCTTGCGACGTAGTAATTTTTTCCGCCATAATATCGTTGCAAACCGTAACCATATAGTCATGAATGTACGGCCTGTTATATTCCTTAAAAGCACGCATAAAATTTCGACCGTCATCGTTGATTTTTAAAGGAGTTTCTTTAGCTGAATTTTGCCGCCAAGTCGAAAAGTAAGCTTCCCGCTTAGCTCGAATAGTATCCTCCGCCTTAACGCAATAGCCAGCGTAATTGGATTTCCGTTTTTTGTTGCCCGACAAAGCACCATCTTTCAAATCCACCAACCGATTTTTGGCGGTATCGTAATCTTTGGTTTCCCATGCGGTAATAAACCCTTGATAAACATATTTAGGCTGTAAATTTTGCAACCCGTACCATAAAGTTGTTAAAATAACCGCTGCAAAAATCAGACAAATCATAATCCAAGCAACGAGTCTTCTATAACGTCGCAACGGATGGCCGATATTTTTATCATCTATATGAATATATACGTCTTTACCCATGATTGAACAGGCTCCTACAATATAATTTCCTCATATTAACAGGTCAGCTAATTGTCATTTGGCGATTTTTGACCATGTCTTCCTTTAAATAATAGCCTATAGCCGGCAAATTTTTGGTGCGATAATATGGAGAATCCTGAATACCAGCCGCTTCCGGTGTCGAAAATTTATTGACAACAGAATTACGCTTAGCCGACATAACCTGTACCCCCTGATTATTTCGAGTTACTTTAGCTGGAATTTGCTCGGAGTCAAAGATCAAAACTTTGCTCAGGTTAGAAATGAGGACATATGATTTGTTTTCCGGCGCAAATTCTATACCAACCAAAGGTGATTTATCTGAATAAGCTGCAACCAGTTTACGGCGCTTAGTCTTAGTTTTATAGGCACTGACCGGAACCCTGGCAACTTTTCCGTTGGCAAAAGCGAACATAAAGTCTCCGACATATTCACCTGGTACATGCAAATAAATAACTTTTTCTTCAGGAGCAAAATCAAGCAACCCGGGCAAGTATTCCCCCAATTCGGATGGTTTGCAGTCTTTAATCTCGTGACCAGAAATTTTGTAGACGTTGGCCTGGTCGGTGAAGACCATTATTTCATCCCTATTTCCCGCTTCAATTTCGCTTATTATTTCGTCTTCATCTTTAATTTTTAATTCCCCAGCCGAACGCAAAGAGGTTAAAGGTAATTTTTTCAGATAACCGTGAGCAGTCAAAAAATATTTTAGACGGTAATCTTCAATTAAATCTTCACCGGTAATTTCCGTTATTTCTCCGGCATCAATCAATACAGTTCGCCGATCTTGGCCATATTTTTCTGCCACTTGTTGTAAAGTCCTGATAATCTCAGCATCAAGCAAAGACGTTGAAGCAAGTCGGTTTTGCAATTGCGCAATTTCTTCAGTTAATTCACTGCGATCAGCCGTTCGTTTCAGCAAATATTCGCGGTTTAAATTGCGCAGCTTGATCTCGGCGATGTATTCAGCCTGAACAGCATCTATAGCAAACCCCCGACATAAATTTGGGATGACATCCGTTTCATTTTCTGTTTCACGAATAATACGAATAGCTTTATCAATATCAAGCATAATCGTATTCAGTCCTTCTAGCAAATGTAGTTTGGCCTGCTTTTCCTGCAAATCAAACGCCGTTTCACGGCGCACACAAGTACGACGGAAATTAAGCCATTCACCAATCAATTGTTTAACACCAAGCACCCGCGGACGGCCGTCAATTAAAACATTGAAATTGCAGGCAAAATTAGCTTGTAGTGATGTCTGCTTAAACAATCGATTCATTAACGCTTCCGGCTCTGCAGCACGTTTAAGCTCAATGGTCAATTTTAAGCCGTTAAGGTCAGTTTCATCGCGCACATCGCTTATTTCCTTAGCTTTACCAGCTTTCACAAGCTCAGCCAAATTATCCAGAACAGCCTCAACCGTTGTTGAATACGGGATTTCATAAATTTCAATTAAGCGATTCTTTAGATCTACACGATAACGAGCTCGCAAACGCAAAGTTCCGCGCCCGCTGTCAAACACTTTCGCTAATTCTTCCCGATCGACAATGAACTCTCCTCCCCCCGGGAAATCAGGGCCTTTTATGTATTTTTCAATCACACAGTCTGGATTTTTAATGTAAGCAATTGTGGCAGAACATACTTCGCGCAGATTAAACGGACAAATATTGCTGGCCATACCAACAGCAATACCCTGATTGGCATTGACCAACACGGAAGGGAAAGTTGCCGGAAGCAAAGTAGGTTCTTGCATCGTGGCATCATAGTTTGGGGTAAAAGTAACCACGTCTTTGTCAATCGCTCTAAACAACTCAGTACAAATCTTGTCTAGCTTTACCTCGGTGTAACGTGAAGCAGCAAACTGCATATCGCGAGAATATTGTTTACCGAAATTTCCCTTGGAATCAACATACGGATGCAACAATGAAGCATTGCCGCGCGTAAGTCTGACCATCGTTTCATATATAGCAGCATCGCCGTGCGGATTAAGCTTCATCGTTTGCCCAACGACATTGGCGGATTTCGTCCGACTGCCGCTGAGCAAGCCCATCTTATACATGGTGTACAAAAGCTTACGATGCGATGGCTTAAATCCGTCGATCTCAGGAATAGCACGCGAAACAATAACACTCATCGCATAAGGCATATAATTTTTTTCAAGCGTATCACTTATTTTTTCAACCACAGTGTGTTTAACTTTTTGCATTTTTCGCTCCAACTCAGCCAATATCCAACTGATCCAAATAAAGATGACCGTTATTTTCAATATGTTCTTTACGACCTGTCAGGTTATCACCTAAAAGCAAGTCAAATTTAGCCTGCATTGTGTCTTCACTTTCCGGCATTACCTGAATCAACCGACGGGTTTGCGGATTCATTGTAGTTTCCCACATCATTTCCGGCTCGTTTTCACCCAATCCTTTGGAACGTTGAATATTCAGTCGGTAACCGGCCAGATTTCTAATAATTTCAGCCTTTTCTTTTTCGTTATAAGCAAAGTGAGTAACTTCTTTGCGGCCCTTGGTCGCCACAATTTCAAAAAGCGGAGATTCAGCGATGTAAACTCTACCCTCGGCTAACAGTGTAGGAAGTAGACGATAAAACATGGTTAAAATTAGGGTACGGATTTGATAACCATCAACATCGGCATCAGTACAAATTATAATTTTATCCCAGCGTAAAGCATTCAAGTCAAAAGCCGTAAGTTCCTTATTCTGCTTACTTTTTATTTCCACTCCACAGCCGAGCACCTTGATAAGATTAGTTATAATCTCACTTTTAAAAATAGTGGCCAAATCAGCTTTAAGACAGTTAAGTATTTTGCCTCGCACCGCAATAATCGCTTGAAATTCGGCATCGCGGCCTAGTTTACAAGATCCAAGAGCGGAATCGCCCTCAACAATGTAAAGCTCACGCCGATTTAAATCCTTGGTGCGACAGTCAACAAATTTTTTGATGCGGTTGGTAATATCTACCGAACCCATTAATTTTTTCTTTATTGAGAGACGTTGTTTCTCAGCATTTTCGCGGCTTCGTTTGTTTATAAGTACTTGCTCCAGAACGCGTTCAGCCTCTTCGCGCCGTTCAATAAACCAAATTTCCAAATTACTGCGCAGTTGTTCTGTCAAAAAATCTTGAATAAACTTGTTATTTATCGCTTTTTTAGTTTGGTTTTCATAACTTGTCGAAGTCGAAAAAGAACTAATGATGATCAAAAGGCTGTCCTGAATGTCATTGAAAGTTAGCTTGCTTTCATTAGCTTTATACTTATTCATGTTTTTGGCCTGACGATCGAATTCACCGGTAATAGCACTGCGTACCGCCTTATCTGGAGAACCGCCGTGTTCCAAAAAGCTGGAATTGTGATAGTATTCCATACCGTTAATTTCATTATTGAAAGTCAAGGCTACCGTTGCTTTAACCTTGTACATAGGCTTGTCGGCGCGATCCTGCCCCTGTCCGGAAGCCGTAAAATATATAGGATTTTGCAACATTCCACGGCCGGCATCCAACTCGTTAATATAATCGCGCACACCGTCGGCATAGAAAAACTCATATTTCTCACCAGTTATGTCATCAATAAAATTAAAATGCACGCCATTATTAACCACCGCCTGACGCTTCAATGTTTCGGTGAAATATTCGGTAGGTATAGCAATATCTGTGAACACCTCACGATCTGGCAAAAAGTGCTGTATAGTACCGGTACGTTTAAAACGAGTCGGCTCTTTGCTCAGGCCTCCAACATTCTCACCCTTTTCAAAGTGAAGGCTGTACTTGTATCCATCACGCATAACTTGGACATCAAAATACTCCGAAGCATATTGTGTAGCACAAGCTCCTAATCCGTTCAAACCTAAGCTAAATTCATAATTCTCGCCGTTATTGGTATTGTATTTGCCACCGGCATAAAGCTCACAATAAACCAACTCCCAGTTATATCTATTTTCTTTAGGATTAAAATCAAGCGGTATGCCCCTGCCGAAATCTTCAACCTCTATCGAATTATCAGCATAGCGATGTACATTTATCACGTCACCGTAACCCTCACGCGCTTCATCAATAGAATTGGACAGGATCTCAAAAAATGCATGTTCACAACCTTCCAAGCTGTCGGACCCGAAAATAACTCCGGGACGCAATCTTACCCGTTCAGCTCCCTTAAGAGATGAAATACTTGCATTGTCATACTGTTGCTGTCTTGCCATGCGCGTGCGCCCTACCTTTATCAAAATTTGCTATTTTCATATTATATCAACTTTCATCGCAAAAATAAAAATTACTACGTATAACCGGCGCAAAATGCGAATTGTATCTATATATAAAATATACTTATCTTTTATAGCTTTGATTGTAAAAACATCACTAAAGTGATAGCATATGTACATCTTGTTCGTAGTGTAAACGTACACGGGAGGGGTTGTCATGCATAAAACACCTGATTTAAAAGTCTCGCATCACATCAGTTCTTTTAGATTGTATCCTGCCTACTTTAAGGAAAAAATAGCCTGTCTATTTATGCTCCCGCTAATTTTCGTGACATCTTGCAGCCAAGCATCGGCACCCGAATGCTCTGCCCCCCAAATTCAATCTCTGCATACCGAAGTCGCCCCAGCTGCTATTTCCGACATCCCTAGTGCGGATGAAAATGACGACAGCTCATCCTCTTTTGTCGAGCAAGAAGTTGTTCTACCTGATGCGGATAAATCAGAAGGCTTACCTAAAGATCTTGTTTTCAAAATCCAATTGCCGCGGAATTGGCAGATCAAGCTCGCCGATGACCATGAGTTACTTTCGAGTTCAGTTATTTGCCCGGCTTCTGACGGCAAATATCGTCATGTCATTCTGGATGAAAATGGCAATCTGGCTATAGCTTTTTCTTATCTCAGCTATCAACCGCTTCTGGCCGAAGGCAACAACCCTTTGGCAATATATTCCCAAGTTTCCCAAAATCAACGTTACCGTTATTTGTTGCGAGAGGATGAACAAAAAGATTTTGGCAAAATAGAAAAAATAGTCGCTAATGACTGCATGGAAGTCATCTTGGCTAAGCATTATAATGATACTGACCTGACATCCTTACAAGCAGCAAAAAGTGCTGGAGTTACGCCGTTGCCGCCACAAGTTTTCGTTCTACCCGGAGCATTGGTCCGTTTCATCCCCAAGCACTGCTACCTTGAATTTATGGCTGTTAACAACAAGAGTGGGAAAATGTTAAGGCAAATTGTTAAATCCGTTGAGCCGGATGCAACTGATCGAATGCATTCCCAACATTAATATTAAACTTTCCCATTTGTGCCAGTCACCTCTTGCAAATTTTTTCCTGATCGTGTATTATTTTAGAGCAGTGTTGATTGCCCTCATGCAGGTGTAGTTCAGTGGTAGAACCTCAGCCTTCCAAGCTGATCATGTGGGTTCGATTCCCATCACCTGCTCCACGGCGACTTCGGTCGCCGTTTATTTTGGGTCTATAGCTCAGTTGGATAGAGCAACAGCCTTCTAAGCTGTGGGTCGCAGGTTCGAGTCCTGCTAGGCTCGCCATAACAGTCGTCACCATGGATGGATATCTAGTTCTTCACAAGTGACGGTAAATGGTCGGTGATTTTCACCGGCCATTTCTTTATATCCATGCTTTGTTACAATTCGAAAGGATAATGAAATGCTGAATCTTTTTCCAGAAATTAAACCTTATCACACAGAATATCTTCAAGTTGACCCGATTCACAGGATATTTTTCACGCTCAGCGGTAATCCGGCCGGCCGCCCTGTTATATACGTACATGGGGGGCCTGGGTGCGGCTGTTCCGCAATTGCCCAACGTTTTTTCGATCCGCAATACTATCATATAATAACCGTAGATCAACGTGGATGTGGCCAAAGTACCCCATTTTTGGAAATAAGGAACAACACCACTGCTGATTTAGCTTCTGACATGGAAAAAATACGCCAGTATCTTTCTATTGACAAATGGATAGTCCATGGTGGTTCTTGGGGCACAACTCTTTCCCTTTACTATGCTGAAAATTATCCGGAAGCAGTTGACGCCCTTGTTTTGCGCGGTATTTTCCTTGGGAGAGACGAAGATATTAAATGGTTGTACCAAGGCGGAGCAGGCCAGTTTTTCCCGGAAGCTTATTCCGCCTTCACATCCCTTTTACCGGCAAATTGTTCTGACAATATTGCTTATTATTACCAAAAGCTTACCAATGGCAATGACGAAGATTTAATGAAATACGGTAAAGCTTTCAGCACATTTGAAAACTCGGTCACCACCTTAAAGCCGAAAGCAATAAATTCAGACATTACGCCACTTGATTTAGCCATGGCACGCATGGAATGCCACTATTTTGTTAACCATTGCTTCATGCCAGAAAATTATATTCTGAATAATGTGCATCGTATCGCTTCTATACCCACCTTTATCGTGCACGGTCGGTACGACGTTGACTGTAGGCCGGAAGGAGCCTATCTACTTGCTCAAAAACTGCCGTCAGCAAAACTCGTCTTCACCATAAGCGGTCACAGTTCCATGGAACCGGAAATAATCGATCAATTAATTCGTATACAAAAAGAAATGCAGCGGTAAATTATACTGCTGCATTTCTCAAAGCCATATGTCAGGCCGATTTTCGCCCAACCACATACTGCTATCTATTCTAACTGTTTTAAGATCTTTCTCTTCTGATCTGCTGCAATTTCCTTATTATCAGATCAACCATCAAGGCAACGCCCAGGATAATTAGCATTATCGGAGCAACACTTTTTTCGCCTTTTTCGCCTGTCTTAGGTAAAGCCCCTGCACGGGTATTAAGTTGTCTGCCTTTCTCTCTATCTTTTAAGGATGCGTTTGAAAGAAAGAATTTTTGATATAGGTCAAACTCCGAGGTAGAATGTGAACTAGGTTGCTGATCTTCTTGGTCCGGTTTGGGCTGCGGATTAGGGTTAGGATTAGGTTGCGGTTCTGGTTGCGGCTGCGGTTCTGGTTTCGGTTGGGGTTCTGGTTTCGGCTGGGGTTCTGGTTTCGGCTGCGGCATATCACCCGCCGCAACGGCATAGACGCTTAAATGTTCTACCTTCATACTAATCAGATCATTATCAACTTTTTGTTCCGGTTTGATCGGATATCCATTCGGAGATAAATAATAGGCAGCCGCATTGGCCTCTTGGTAAAATCGCGGTATTTCAACCTGCCAAACCTCATTTTCAGGCACAGGAACAACTTTACCTTGCTCATCGACAATATGGATCTCATATATCTTACGTTTAACTGGTAACTTATCATACGCCGCTTGCACAGCGGAAGGCACTTGATTCAGTTCTTCCGCCACGAGCTTAATTTTAAGCCCAGATAGTGCCGAATTTTCCGGCAAAATCACCTTTACACCGAGTGAGGTATTTTCCATAATTGTCGCCTTATTTTCTTTAGGTTCAACATTGCCGTATTTAAAAGCAATTGAGCTTTTAGTTCGGCTTACCCTGACGATCTGCGACTTTGGTGTAGCAAATATATTAGGCGTAGCTGAAGTGTCCGGTATGACTTTATAAATTCCGTAAGGAACATCTGAAGCTACCGGTGTATATGGAGGATAATAAGATGGTGCAGAGAGTTCAAAAGTCATATCTTTCTGCTCCGGTTTGTCCAAACGATGGAAAAGATACTTATACGGTTTAGCCGAACTCTTCTCAAATGTATTGTGTAAATTCCACTCAAAGCCCCAATCCGGATTCAAAACCACACTACCTTTTTTGTTACTTGCTGCAAATGACATCCAGTTAAAAACAACTTTGGCTATTTTGCTTTCAGGCTTAAGTATGACCTTTTCTTCGGATTGCTCAGTATAAAACTTTTGTGGCGTATACCGTGGTTTAATCAGCCAAGTACCATATGGTAACTTATGTAAATCGACAAATTTTTCACCATTCGTATTTATAGCTACATAATCAGCTAAAGGAGACGAGGCCGGTTTAGTGTCGATATTTTCACTGACCTCTATTTTGCCAAAATCATGCTCAGTTTCAGCATAAATTCTAAGATCTGGTTTAGCGATTTCACTGCGTAAATCAACCCTTATTACATCTGGAACGGCAAAAAATCCTTTGGGCAATTGAGGATAGACATCGTATTCTCCTTGTGGTAAAGCACTTAAATCTGTAAATACATGGCCGGCAAATTTATTTTTTCCTTTGTCTCCGACAACAACCGCTTTATAGCTTATTTTTTCCATCGGAAGTTTTCCACTTAAAACTTCAACCTGCGGCTCAATTCCCAGTACCTTAGGCCCGATCAAAGTAAATGGTAAACTGCCATTAATAACGCTCAAAGTACCGTCACCGGCCACCTCTATATCCACCTTTTCCGGTAGCATACGCCAGCCTGCCGGAACGCGACGAGCTGTAAGCTGCCATTTACCGGCAGCAAGCATAAAATTCGCAGTGTTTGCGTTACCCGCACTGCTGAAAGAAGTTTTTACTTCAGCTTCTTCAACTACCCCGTCAGTGCCGACAGCCGTAATTATCGGTCGCTCAGCATTCGGCATACGGCCATTATCAGTTGATACATCTACAGGAATATCTATTTTAACAGTAGGAACTTCACGCACCTGAAAGTTAAGCACCGCATGTTTGGCGGTCGGAGTCAAGGTGAAATTTTCGACCTTGTTTACCGCAACAAAATTGCTTATTTTAAGCTTTATTTCTGCCGTATATTTACCATATGGCAAAGCAGCTGTATCCATCTGGCGTTGCCCCAAAGAATCTTTGACAATTATTTCATATTCATCAGAAGATAGAGGATCAACACTTTCGCCGGGTTTTAATGGCTTGACAGTAGTAATTACTTGTAAACTACCAGTGTCATTTCCGGCCAAAAGGCGTTTAACGGCAACGAATGTTTCATTACCGGCAAAATCTTGCAAACGCAAATAAGTGCTGGCAAGTTTGTCTTGCGATGAGCTCAACTCCAGTTTATTGCCACTTACCTTAGGAATAGTAACTTGCAGCAGCTTGCCGTCAACATCATACGTTTCCGCTCTTACCGTTTTAATACCGCTGCCACTTTCGACAAACTCAGCGGCAAATCCATTTGAGGTAAGAGTCGGTTTCACTATCTCCGGCTTGTTTCGATCAACAACTATCGGGAAGGTATACTTTTGCGGTTTAGCAGCCTCAGCCGCTCCTCTGACCGTAAAAGTGTAGTTGTACTTGCCATCAGGCAATTCTTCACCATATCTTCCCTTGCCATACCATTTATATCGCTCTGCCTCCGTATAAAAGTCGGCATCAGTCCCATCTGATGTTGAAGCCATGTTTTTGCGGCCTACGTTGGCCGAATTAGAGTCAGCTTTACCGCTGTAACCATCTTTACCCTCAAAAACAACTTTACCCTTCTCATCTGTAATTTCAACTTTGTCTTCACAATAGGCAAGCAAAAATACGCCGCGCAATTCAGCATAATCCTGGCAGCCGTCACCATTAGGGGAAATAGCAATTTTAGATTTATCAAAGACGCGTACCTTATTAGGTACAGTCGTAGTTTCACCCAATACTACCTTTTTACCGTTTAATTCACTCACGAGAGCAGTAAAAGCGTTTTTGTCCTTTGCTTGATTAAGCTTATAATATTTCGGCGTATAGGCTGAGTTTTCGCTAAGATCCTCATATTCATATATTGGTCGTTCTAGCACAGGCAAATCTATGAATCCGCCGCCGGCATTTCTCGCGCCTGACCTGAAACCTATATACGGCAAACCTATATCACCCTGTTCCGGTTGCAAAGATTTAATACGTACAAAGCCTTCAACAAAATATCCGTTGATAAATTGTTTGGCCAGTTCAGATTCCAGAGAACTGATATCAATAGGAATGGTGAACTTATATTCTGATTTAGGCGCGACAACAATTGTTGCATCATTGTGATAATCGGGGACTATACGTCTGCTGCTTTCCGGTATAATCATTTGCGGATGGGCGGGATTAAGACTATCTGTTTGGACGGTCACCTGAGCAATATTAAATTTCAAACTTTTTGTTTTACTGCAGTTATGAATTACCAGCGGCAGATTAAATATTGGAGAGGCCATATTACCTAAGTTCAACTTACTCTCTCCGATCTCAGAAGTAACATAAGCATATCCGGTAAGAACACCTTCTTTATTCAGTAAACCAGCTCCTTGCTTGCGCGGCGATACAAATAAATTGTTTTTACGGTCAACCTGCGGAGTCGCCGTACTCATCAGCATGTTTTTGGCAAATCTATAATATGAGGCATTGTCTACGGCGACAGAATTTTTTCCTTCTGCAACTGAGTTTTGCAGCTGAGTAGCACCGGTTTTTTGTACATCCAAGCTAAGATCATTATCTTTAAGCATGCGTTCTCTTAACAAAGCTGCAACCCCAGCGACTTGAGGAGCAGCCATAGATGTACCAGATTTATCGCCATACGTATTGCCTGGCTGCGCTGCCTGCACATGCCCTCCCACAGCGGTAAGCTCAGGTTTCAGATCAAATTCCGGGGTCGGTCCCCAACTAGAAAAATAAGACATTTTCCCGCCGTTGGTTAATTTAAAAGCAGCCTGGTTCTTATTTAATAAAATTGAACCACCGTTTTTCCGCAACACAAGTCCGTCGTCCTTACGTAAAAATATTGCCGGAATAGCCGGATTATTAATCCCCATGTTTACCCATTCACCTGAAGATTCATTGTCATAAATCACGGCCAATTCTGCACCTAAAGTGGCTACTGCAGCAACTTTTTCATCGAATTTAATTTTTCCCCGTTTAATTAAAGCAGCCTTACCTGCCAAAGACTTGGCCGGTAAATCCTTCAAGTCATCTTTAGTAGCTTCACCGACATCATACAATGGTAATGATTTGCCATACACATCAATCAACGAACGTGAAGAACTCGGATAATACGGTATTTTGGCCGCACCGGAATTAAGGTACGGCAGCATGACCGTCGAATTGTCCAAAGATGCTACAGCAATAACATCAGGCGTCAAGGCCGGGGACGAAATCGTACCATAATTAGGGTTGTCAGCTTGTGGCGGTATTAAATCGGCATCAGCATAATTTGAATTTCCTGCAGAAACCGTAACCATCACACCCATTTTTTTAGCTGTTGCAATTGCCTGCAAGATTTCAGCAGCCGCATGTTTAAGAGTCGCTGCCGGAACTCCAAAGCTCATATTTATACTATCAGCTCCAAGTAAAATGCTGTCTTCAATCGCTTTAGCATATACTGACGGGGCGGCGTAATCCGATTCACCGGCCAAGACTCGCATCGCGAATATCTGGGCCCCCGGTGCCTGTCCCGGAAATTTTCCTCCGGCAGAAGCTGCTGCTATGGCCGCTACATGTGTTCCATGTGAATTTCCGCTCTCTTTTACATCGAATGTATTGTTAGCATAATTATATCCATATGGAAATTTGTTATTCAGCCAACCACCGCGGATGAGCGTAGTCCCCGCAGCAGAATTTATCTCATTTATTCGTCTTATAATACTTTCACGGTCAACATATTTAGCACCCGTTAAATCAGGCATTGCAAAATCAGGGTGATCAATATCAAAACCTGTGTCTAAAACAGCAACGACTCGGCCCGTGCCGTTTAATTTCGGTAAAAAAGCAATATCAGCCGCCCGATCGCTAAAGATCGATTTACGCGAGTTACGTGACATAGCCCCGTATAATATTGAACTGTTGCCTATATCACCAAGATTTATCGGGGAATAATTTTGCCTGATCATTGTTTTTGCCGGGAAGCCATGGGCTGTTGTAAGCATAGGGAAATCAGGTTCGATACGCTCCAACTCTTTATTTTTGCTTATACTTTTTATTTCTTTCAATGTCAATTCAGTTGCGACCATAGGGTTGGTGAGGGCGGCTTTGCGAATTTTTACCGGCTCTCGGCCAATTTGTTTAGCAATTTTTGCCATGAATTCATCAATACGCTGGTACCTACGGCCAAGTAGATGAATAAAATCAAGTTGGGTACCTGCCGCTTCCGTTTCGTTATGCAAAGCTATTGTTATCGGAATAGCACCGCCAAAGTTGTTAAGATCTTCTTTAGATTTTATGATGCCGCAGCCTCTTAGCCGGCATATAAACGTGTCCAGCATGTGTTCCGTTGCCTCGGCAGCCACAGTCGACTTCGGCATGTTTGGCCAGACGGCACCTGCACTATCATAATCGGCCTTGACATTCGCTGGCCACTCTGTACACAGGGTCAGCATGCATAATGCTGTCAATATCGCTGACCCTTTCATCAAAATTCTCTTCATTCCGTACCATCCTTTTGTAAATATAATACAATGGATTGTAGGTTTGCTTGAGCTAACTGTCAACATTTAGTTATTTTGAATTGTATAAAAAACGGAGAAGAAAATCTTCTCCGTTTTTGTTATCATCAGCATAAGTTATAAAGTCAGGCCGAACATCACATATTCAATATTTAAAAACCAGCCATGCGGCCATGACGCAGCTTACAAGACGGAAGCAGCTTTTTCTTTGAGCTCTTCGCCAGCCTCATCGTCCAGAGCTTCCAAATGGGTGTACACGCCAACTACCTTGATCCCGTCCGCCTTAGCAGTATCGGCAAAAGTTTCCATATATTCGCCGCCACCCCAGCCGAAAGAACCAAACAGGAAGAGTTTTTTTCCTTTCAACGCTGTCAGATTATCATCATAAAACGGTTTGAATTCAGTGTCGTCAACCTCTTCTGTACCTTGAGCGGGCGAACCTAAAGCAACGATGTCCAACCCATCCAAATCACCGGCATCAGCCTCCGAAAAAGGTTTTTTAACGACCTCAACCCCTTTGGCTTCCCATGCACTGGCTAACGTATCAGCCATATTCTCAGTATTACCAGATGTAGTAAAGTAAAAAATGCCTGCTTTCATATTAACCTCCTAAAATAAAATATAAAATTTATAGTATATAAGATAGTTAGAGCACAAAGTAACTCGCAACTAGCGTACATCCGTTGTCATCTACTTATCAGCTCCATCATTTCAACTATATAGTACAATCATTCACCCTAACAATCAAGGCGACGCAAGTCAGTTTTCACGTAACACCGATTCATAATGATGTAGCAAGAAGAGTAAAAACTCCGGTACCGTAGTATGTAAATCCGGCGCATAAACTCGTTCCGTATATTTGTGAAGATCTTTGCCTCGCGGTCCTAAATTAACGCCCGGTATATTCAATTGTGCCAAAACTTTAAAATTAAGCTGATACAATTCGGGGGAAACGGCCAAGCTATCCTGTACAGCCATATATTCTCCCACATCCTTTTCCAACGCACAGTAGCTCAAATCACAAATTCCCATAAAGTGCTCTTCTATCTGAAGTTCGCATGCATACTTATTCAGCAAAAATGCTTCATATAATTCCATAAATTTTACAATGTCCAATTCCGTATCCTTTAAGTTGCGACAATTCATTGCCGGGTAATACGGCGGTGCCAAAGCAATTACGATGAACGCTTCTTTATGTCCATAAAACTCAAGCAGTTTTCGAATATTACCAATGGTCAAATTTTGGAAATCAACCCCACGGCGAAAATCAGCTGCCTCCTCCTCTCTAAACTTAACGTCAAAAGCGTCAAATCCCGGCAAAGCTGCACATTTTTCTCGCAATTCTCGATAAGTTATCACTTGTGGCTTGGCAATATCGTGCGCCACACCATATATTTCCTGCAATTGCAAAAACTCAGGAAAAAACTCATCAACAGCCGCCCGCGCCAGTTTTATTATCTTAGCCATAATCTCATTCGGTGAAGTGTTCAAATGCAAAACGCTAAAATATCCAGCCGCCTGCAAAGCCGTAGATACGTCGTAACTCTGTTTGAGATCACGTGCCATAAGCCAAGAAGGAACCGGAGTCATTTCTGATTTAGTAAATTCAGCCAATTCAGGATTTAAATCAATTTTTTGTATAACGTGATTAAGTAAAGTAATCGCATTGATACCTTTAGTCGGCTCCTTTATATGCGAGATGATGCCTTGAGCCACAATCACCGGCATTAGTTTGCCTACCGTGCCTACTGATAATTTCTTGGTAGCGGGAAGATCTGTTTCAAACGGTTCCGAATCAATCGCAATTAAATAGCGCAGCTTAAAGCGGTCACGCAAATTGGCTAAAAGCTCCACCGCCGAACGCATACCTTGTGAATATACTTCCTCATCCCCGACTGACAAAAATAATAGACCTACTTTTGGTGACAGTTCACCAGCATAAATTTCACTGACAGCCAAATGAACAGCCAAGGCAGCTTTCATGTCACACGCTCCCCGCCCGAAAATCCAGTCGTCCGACTTGACGTCCGCCGCCGCATCAGAAGAAATGCCAAGCTCTTGCAAATGTTTTTTCAAGGCAAGATTGTCAAAAGCTATGTCCTTGAGCTTACCATAGTCTTCGATATCAACCGTATCATGATGATGAAAGATAATGATCGTTTCAGGACTGTCCCCTTTAACCAAGGCCCAGTTAACCCGGCGTTTTAAGAAATCACCTTTTATCTCCCATTTGCCGAATCTGTCTTTATGCTCTTGCCAATACGGAATTTCGGATATGTATTTATCAATATAATCTTCAATATTACGCTCATTTTCAGTATTGCTTATGCTTTTGACGGCCATAACTTCGCCAAAAATTTTATCTATACGTTCTCTTAACCCTTGCATAACTATTCTCCTAAAATTTAATAAACAGCCATCTCATACATGTACACATATCAGAGATTGCTAAAATCTGACACATATCCGTCGAAATATATCAAGATATACACCGAAACGCATATTTCCACCACCTACGCCTGCGATATAAGTTAGCACAGTTAAACAGCTTGAACAAGCATTAGACGACATATATTATATAAAATAGTGGGTTGCCCAAGCTTATAATCGCTAGTCTCAGCAAAAAACGGGCATGGAATGGACCTGAAGGAACCGGTTACGGTAATATTAGGAGGAATTATGGTAAATTTTCTTACAAAAATTAAACAACATAAGCTGTTTCCCTATGGCAGATCACTCATTTTTATGTTGATCGGAGCCTTCTTATGTGCTGTCGGCATTGATATGTTTTACCTGCCGTTTAAATTTACCATGGGCGGATTGAGCGGAATTGCAGCAATTATCTACTACATCACCGGGGATGCCGTACCGTTCGGTACCCTGACATTTATACTGAATTTGCCCCTACTTTTGTTGGGATTAAAATTTGTCAATCTCAAATTTGTCATTAAAAGTTTGATCGGCATATTTTTCTTTTCCGGGGTAATTGATTTGCTGGCTGGTACAATCGATCATTGGTTCCAAAGCATATACCGCCCCATAAACGGGCAACTGCCGGATCTCTTTATTTTTGCTGTTATCGGAGGCATCATCTTCGGCATCGGCTTAGGATTATTTTTCCTCGCCGGCTACACCACCGGAGGCACCGATATTTTAGCAGTCATTATCAATCGAATCTTTCCTTTTATCAGCATAGGCCGAGCAATTTTGCTTATTGATATAGTGATTGTAAGTGCCACATTGATTATTCCACCGGTTCCCGGCGCACCTTCCCCCTTCTTGCTTGCCATGTACTCTTTTGTATCTTTATATATATCAACCAAAGCTATAGATATTTGTATCAGCGGTTGGAATTTCAGTCGTTCCGCTTTTATAATCTCAGATCACGCTCAACCGATTGCCGAAGCTATTTTAAGCAAATTAGAGCGCGGGGTCACAGGCTTTACTGGGCAAGGTATGTTTACCAACAACGGAAAAACAATACTTTTTTGTGTTTTGCCCAATCGACAAATAAAGCCTTTACGTGATATCGTAGCAGCTATAGATCCGGGAGCTTTTATCGTTGTCGAAGAAGCCCGTGAAGTATACGGACAAGGTTTCACCGGTAATAATGAGGAGCTGTTCTAATTGTCCAAGCAAACATTTCACTACAAAAATGTTTATACTGAGCGAACAAAGTTTCGGCTGCTGTACGTAGCTGTGGCCTTGGTCTGCGCGATTGTTGCCGCCATACTTATTTGGCAAAGAAAAGACTTCCAATCCGTTTTTTCGGCTGACAAGGCACACGTTCCGACAAAGCAAATTAACGTTGCCACAGCCGGTTCAAAGCCGCCTGCCGACTTGGCCGCCAATTTATCTGACGACATATCCTCTGACTTTAAGCTACCTGACTGGTCAAAGCCCGATCAAAGCAAGCCCGCTCAAAAATTTGCTTCGGAGTACGAAAATTATCCTTACTCAAGCCAAGCAGGGCTGCCGAGCGTTCCCGCGCCCGTCGTTCAAAATTCAACCACTGACGAAATAACTTATTCCGCTGCCACTATAGCGCCTTTAGCTAAAGAAATTAAGACGTTGTCTAATAAATATAATATAAATTTAAACAACTTAAGCTTGGTATGGCAAAGTGTCAGCGATCAAAAGCTTAGTTTACAAATCAATCCGGATTATGCCCGTACAGCCGCCAGCACAATAAAACTTCCCTTAGCTTTAATCTTGCTTGATCAAATTGCCGAAGGAGAATTCAGTCTTCAAACCGTGCTGACATATGAATCTGATGACTATGAAGGAGGCAGCGGCACGTTGCAATATTCGCCTATAGGAGGCCATTACAGCCTGAAGCAGCTTTTAGACTTTCTTATTGTTGAAAGCGATAATGTGGCGGCCCGCATGCTGATGCGTTGGCTGCACACCTACACCGGACATCAAGCCATGCCCCTTATCCAGCACACTTACGGTCTGCCTGACAACATAGGGGTTAATATGGCTACAGCCGCCGCCATGAGCAAAGTCATGTTACAACTGATTACCAATCCGAAGCATAATAAGTACTACGATCTGTTGCGTGACCGAATGAACAGTCGCCAAGCAGTAACCTTCATAGGCCGTCTTTATCCTGACAATTTCGAATTCTGCCACAAATACGGCTACTATAACTCCACTTATTCCGAAGTAGCATATATCGGTGCCAAAAATCCATTTATTATGAGTGTTTATCTCCAAGCAGGGAATTCGGATGAAAAAAACATCACCGATTTTTTAGCAGATCTGGGCAATATTTGCTTAAATTATGCAATATCACTTAAAGCTTCTTGAAATTAGTCAATTTTTATAGCATATTATTATATAGGAAGTCGTAAATTAGGTATTTTTAGGGCTACATTTGAATTTCAAGGTATAATTCAAAAAATCAAAATTTCCGGAGGGACTTATGTTCAAAAAACTTTTTGAAAAATTAATTTTTCAACTTATTATTGCCATCATTTTAGGCGTATTACTGGGCAAATTAGCCAATGCTCCGGTGATAAGCGTGGTCAATGCCGTCAAAGGTATTCTCAGTCAGCTGATTAACTTTTGCGTACCTTTGATCATTCTCGGGTTTGTTACCCCCGCTATTATTTCTCTCAAAGAAAATGCCGGTAAGGTACTGACCTTAACCCTGATTATCTGCTACCTTTCCTCGATCGGCGCCGCTTTCTTATCGACTTTTGCCGGCTATTCGATCATACCGCATTTGAATATTATTTCCGACCTTAGTAACACTACCGCCCTGCCCCCGGCAGTGTTCAAACTGGACATCAACCCGATCATACCGGTAATCACGGCTCTAGTCTCCTCGATCATGTTCGGCATTGCCGCACTGAAAACCGAAGCACCGGCTTTTAGCAAATTTTTCCGTGAATTAAATCAGATTGTCCTTTTCATAGTCGAAAAATTCGTTGTGCGCATTTTGCCTATTTTCATTTTAAGTACATTTGCGACATTAACCTACGAGGGCAATATTATTAATAATTTCCCCGTCTTTATAAAAGTCATCATTATAGTCATGATCGGTCACTTTATTTGGATGACCTTTATGTACAGCTTGGCCGGTGGTATTTCACGTACCAACCCACTCAAGGTAGTGAGAAATTATTTTCCAGCCTATATGACCGCCGTCGGTACGATGAGCTCAGCAGCCACTTTGTCGGTAGCCCTGCAATGTGCAAGCAAAGCCCCTACGTTGGATCCAAAAATACGCGACTTCGCTATTCCGCTCTGCTCCAACACCCACCTTTGCGGTTCAGTACTGACAGAAACTTTTTTTGTTATGACAGTATCGAAAATTCTCTACGGACAAATGCCTTCTCTGGTTTCAATGGTCACTTTCTGCCTCTTACTTGGCATTTTCGCGGTAGCTGCCCCAGGCGTTCCCGGCGGGACAGTCGTTGCTTCACTAGGCTTAATAACCTCAGTTTTAGGGTTTGATGACGCCGGCACCGCTCTCATGCTGTCAATTTTTGCCTTACAGGATAGCTTTGGGACCGCCTGCAACGTAACAACCGACGGCGCTATTGCTCTTATGGTTACTGGATTTATGAAGAAAGTTCCGGGACAGAACGGAAATCCTCCGCTCAAAATTACGCCGGAAGCTTAGGCTAAGAATTAAGCTAGACTAAGGCTAAGGCTAAGGTTGGAGTCGTTATTGAATAAGAACACGAGATCTCACTTAACTGGAGCTGCCATTAATTTGGCTGCTCCGGTTTTTTATAGACGGCTTCAACATTTATACTACCCAAATTCGCGCTCAATTTAATCCGTACCATTTTCCCTTTCGACGAAAACATGTCTTCGACTTTTCCCTCACCCTTCGACGAATCAACCGCTGCAGCGGCAGAACCTGTATTTTCAGTAGTTGCGTTTATAAACGCTTTGTCGACATAAATTTTCCCCAAATCAGCGTTACTCTTTATATCATAAACTTTATCAACCGCCCGAACCATGCTTCCAGAAATTTTACCCAAGTTTACATCCACATCCATGGAATCATTAACCTCTAAATTTTTAAAAGTTATCTCACCCATAGCGGCAGAAGCGATTAAACAATTAGTTTTAATATTATTAATCATTAATTTGCCTAAATCCACATGCAAATCAATTTTGTCCAAATAGCCTTGCGGTATTTCCAAAATGAGCATACTGCCCTTCCTACGCCTATGGTAAAACGGTCTAATATGTGTTTCATCAGTAACTTCAGACACTTCCAACATTTTCCCAGTTAATTTATAGTGTAAAAAATCTTTTTTACCATCATATGTCAAGCGAAATTTCGCATCAGCAGAAGGCCTGAGCTCAACTGTGGAGAAATCAGAATCTATCTTCAATTCAGAATATGGCTCTAACTCAGTTGTAAACGGCTCCACTACTCCAACTGTCATTTCAAACTGTTTCTTGTCAGGTCCAATATTTATATCCAATATTCTAGGGATATAAATATTACGAAGCAAAGTAAGACCCCCGTTAAAAATACCGATAAAGGCTAAGGTCAAACCGCAAGCCACCAAAATCGAGGCTATAACCGCAACATTTAATTTTTTCAATCGGTTCATAGTATTTTTCTCCTCACTTTACTCATAAAATTAATACAAAATCTTTTTAACCTATATACTGACCAACGACAAAATTTAAACAGTAAATTAACCAGTAAAATCGCCAAGCCTAAACCGCAAAGACCCAAGCCTACAATTAGAAGTATTTCCGGAACAGTAGCACTGCCGATCGACAGTAAGCCATACCAAAAGAGCTTACCAGTTACGGCAAATAATGCTACACCAAGACTAAGTAAAAGCAGAAAAAAAGTAAAGAAAAGAATGACCGCTACCAACAATATACTAAAAAACATAATCACCACCGGGATACCTACAGGTGCAGCCATTATGCAAAGAAGGGCTATCAAAATCCATTTTAATTTTTTGTTTTTCTTCAAATTTTTGGTGGAGTAATTTGCTTCCCCAGCCATATTATGGTTAATGGTTTGCTCATTGCTTTGCTCATTGCTTTGCTCATGGGCGTCAAGGTCTTCCTTGAGCAACTTGCTCAAAATGTCCCAAGCTGCATCGCGCGGCTCACCCAACTCTCTAATCCGCTCAGCCTCCCCTTCCGGGCCAACCGCATCAAAACCCTCCTCAAAATAGTTGAGCGCGTCCTGATAGTCATCCGCCGGGAGTTTCCTTAAATATTTGGCTAATTCAGCCATATATTCTTGCCTATTCATCTTTTTTACCCTCCATTATTACAATATTCAGCAAATCTCGATAATTTATCCATTCATCACGCAAAAATTTCAATCTTGCTTCGCCGGATGTCGTCAAATGATAATATTTACGGCGCCTTCCTTGAATTTCTTTTTCATAGGTTGACAAAAAGCCGCCGCCCTCCAAACGTTTCAAAATAGGATAAAGCGTAGATTCGTTAATATTGGCCACTCGTTTCACGGGACGGCTGATATCATAGCCATAAGAGTCTTCCTTTTGCAAAACGGCCAAAATCATACATTCAATCAGTTGGGCTGAAACACTATAATACAAGCACAAGCCTCCTTATATATATTTTTTATGCATGCATTTTTTATGTATAGAATTTTTATATATAAAATTCATTTATATAGTAACCATAAATTTGACAATTGTCAAGCTCACATAATATTGGTTAAAGCTATAAAAAGCTCTAAAATGCTCATAAAAAATCGACATGGCCACAAATGACCATGCCGATCAGTTTTTCTCAATTCCGTAGGGCAAGTTTCAAACGACTGCGATTGAATGCTCCATTCGATCTGCAGATCAGCCCTGTGGTAACTATTTAGCCTTGCCTTGATTAGCTACCGAGGCCATTTTGGCTGCTATAGCAGCTTGATCACCTAAATAGTACTTTTTCACAAATTTAAACCCATCATCGAACTCATAAACCAGCGGTACACCCGTAGGAATGTTAACACCGATAATAGAATCATCATCCATGTTTTCAAAATACTTTACCAAAGCACGCAAAGAATTGCCGTGGGCAACAATTACGACTCGCTTACCAGCTAAAATTTGCGGTTTAATTTCTTCATTAAAATAGGGCACTGCACGAGCAATAGTTGTTTCGAGTGATTCTGTCAACGGCAAAACACTTTTATCCGGCTCATCACGATATTGCTCCTGTAAGCGCGGTGAACGTTCATCATTTTCATCCAGCGCCGGAGGAGTAATGTTGAATGACCGACGCCAAATCTTAACTTGTGCTTCACCGAACTTGGCGGCCGTTTCAGCTTTGTTTAGGCCTTGTAGAGCGCCGTAATGACGTTCGTTTAATTTCCATGATTTCACAACCGGCAACCACTCACGATCCATGCTCTCTAAGACATGGTTCAATGTATGAATAGCCCGTTTGAGGTAGGAAGTGTAGCAAATATCAAAGTCATATCCTGCTTCCTTAAGAATTCTGCCACCTTCTATGGCTTCTTCGTGGCCTTTTTGCGACAGATCAACATCTGTCCATCCCGTGAAAAGGTTCAGCTTGTTCCACTCACTCTCGCCATGGCGAATCAATACCAGTTTGTACATACTAGCCTCCTAAAATATTGGTTTAGTTCTCTTTGATTATATCACGAATTGTATCATTGATGAGCCAATCTCGCAGCTGCAAATAAATTTTTAGTGTATGGTTCACGTGGAGAATTAATAATCTTTTCCGTTAAACCCGCCTCGACAATTTTGCCTCCCTGCATAACATAAATATAATCACACAAATAAGTTACCACATTCAAATCATGTGAAATAAACAAATAAGTCAAGTTCATTTCACGTTGCAGCTGCCGCAAAAGGTTAAGGATTTGTGCCTGAATTGAAACATCCAGCGACGAAACTGCCTCGTCACAAATCAGGTATTGAGGCTGCAAGCTCAAGGCCAGACCGATGCAAATGCGCTGTTTTTGTCCACCAGAAAGCTGATGCGGCAGACGTCCCAAAATTGTATTGTTTAATCCTACACAAGTCAGAAGGCGCTCAATTTCTTTTTCACAAAGCTCAGGTTCACGTATGTGACGGGCGTGAACCAAGACCTCATGAAAATGCCACCCTATGGTACGAACCGGATTCAAAGCCGCGTGAGGGTCCTGAGCGACGAGTTGTATTTGACGGTAAAGCAGCTTTTGTTTAGCCTGCCTGCTGCCCTGTACCCGGCAACCGTTAACAAAAACCGTACCTTTATCAGGTTTGGCCAACCCCATTATGATATTGGCCAAAGTGCTTTTGCCACAGCCTGACTCTCCCACCAAACCACAGCTGGTGCCAGCCTCAATTTTTAAGGTTACATCATCGACAGCAACTACGTTACCTCGATTTGGCCGACAAAATGACTTCGTAACATGCAGCACTTCCAGAGCCGGTTTCATGGTTTTCCCCCTTGAATATGACATAAATAACGATGGATATCACCCGAATTATCCGTACTAGGTGCCTGATGATAATGCGGATAAACAGAGGAACAAACAGACTCGGCCACAAGACAGCGATTGACAAAAGGACATAACTGTGTAGCGCGTTCTTCTAGTGGCAGCATCATGCCCGGAATAGTCGGCAAATCAACGTGACGTTTAGCAATAGTCGGAAGTGAAGCCAGCATCGCTTTCGTATATGGATGCAACGGCTTTTGCAAAACGCTAGCAACCATACCATCTTCAACAATAACACCTGAATACATAACATACACTCGTCGGCAAAATTGATTGATCAAGCCTAAGTCGTGTGAAATAAACAAGACCGAAGTGTTATGCTTATGACTTAAGCTGTATAACAGTTGCAGTATCTGAGCTTGAGTAGTTACATCCAAGGCCGTGGTCGGTTCATCGGCCAGTAATAAAGACGGGTTATTAATCAGGGCCAAGGCTATAACCACTCTTTGCCGCATTCCACCAGAAAGTTGAAACGGATAAGCCTGATAAATAGATTCGACATCAGGTAATCCCACTTCCTTCAACATAGCCATGGTACGATTTTTACGCTCAGAACGGCTCATCCGTTCTTTAATATTTTCGGCCACCTGCTTGCCGATCTTATGCAGCGGATTCAGGGCACTTAAAGGATCTTGAAAGATCATGGCCACGTCTTTGCCACGCAGTTTGTTCCACTTTCTCTCATCAGCCGTTGACATTTCCTTACCGTCAATCAGAAGTTTACCGCGTGTTACCTTAGCAGTGTCCGGCAACAATCCGATACAAGCTTTAGCCGTTACAGTTTTACCGCACGAAGATTCACCTACCAAACCAACTATTTCGCCGGCATGAATAGATAAATTCAGATGTCTTACAGCAGGATGTACTCGTCCGTGCAAATAAAAATCTATGCCGAAATCCTCCAGTTTGAGCACTTCATAACTTGGATCATGTTTACAATCTTGATTGCCAAACGTTTTAGCACCAACGGATATATCATTCATACTTATTCACCTGTTGCAAGCCTTCCCCCAGCAGAGTAAACCCAATTATCAGCAAAGATAAATATCCGCTTACCGATAAAATATAGTGTGGGGCGGCAAAAATATTTTGCTGCGCATCACTTAGCATTCTGCCCATACTCGGCAAAGGAGGTTGCAATCCCAGGCCAATATAGCTTAGTCCCGCTTCACTCATGATTGTGGTAGCCAAAGTTAAGCTGAAAGTAACCAGCAACTCATACCTTAAATTAGGCAAAATATGCCACCAAATTATTCTCCAATCACTTAGCCCACGTACCATAGCCGACCGTACAAATTCTGAGCCGCGGTATTTAAAGAATCCACTCCGGCTTATACGAGTAAAACGCGGTATCGCCATCAAACTTAACGCAACAACGGTATTAAGCGTACCTATACCGAAAACTGCCAACAGCATAAGTGCTAACAATACACCAGGGAAAGCCATCTGGACCTCGGTAAACTTACTGATAAAAGTGTCTATTTTCCCTTGATAATAGCCGGAAAAAGCACCCAAAGCTATTCCAATACTACCACCAATTATCAGTGATAAAAAGCTTATCAGTAAAGAAAATCTGGCACCGAAAAAGATACGCACAGCTATGTCTCTTCCTAAATTATCGGTTCCTAACCAATGTTGCCAAGACGGCAACTGGAAGCGTCTGGCAATGTCAATCGCCGTAGGAGAATAGGGCTGATAAACTAGCACCACCACCACGGGAGCAATTAACAATGCAAGTAAAATAATCCCGGCGAATAAGAGGCGATTATGCCTCAGTTTGCGATATGATATGATTAAATCATTCACTCTTCCACCTCATTCGCCGCCTTAATCGCGGATCGATAACAAGATAAAACACATCCACCAAAAAATTCAAACTTACGACCAGAATCGCCAGATATAAAACAAGGCCCTGAATTAAAGGCAAATCTCGGCTGTTTACGGCAATTGCAATCATACTGCCAATTCCCGGCAAAGCAAAAACATTTTCAATAATTATGCTTCCGCCCAGTAAATCGGCAATTACCATACCCAAAATAGTAACCAACGGAATCAGCGCATTTCTAAATTTATGTCTCAGGAGGATCTTAAACAGGCTCAAACCTTTACTACGAGCTGTCAGAACATAGGGCTTATCGCCTTCTTTGACCAAACCGCCGGTTAAATAGCGAACCAAAATCGCTCCCATACTAAAAGAAAGTGCCAAGGCCGGTAAAATCAGGTAAGGTAACTTTTCCAACCACGAGACATCATTACCGGGATAGCCCAAAGCCGGAAAAATTTTCAATTTAACACAAAAAATAATAATTAAAAAAATTCCCATACAAAATGACGGGACTGCAATGCCTATCTGTGATAAAGCAAAAAAAGGCACCGAAAACTTACGTTTACGATAGTAAGCTAGCAAAACCCCTAAAGGCAATCCCCAAATTAACGATAAGAGAATTGCCAAAGCGGCCAAGCCGGCCGTAGTTTTCCAAGCCTCATTAATAATTTTGGTTACAGGTTGTTTAAACCGATAGGACTCACCTAAGTCCCCTTGCAGGACTTGCCCCATCCATTTGGCAAAACGCTCGACTCCCGGTTTTCCCCAATCTATATCGCGGTGAATTTTTTCGATTTGCGCTGGATCCGCATCTATACCCAATATGGCCGTGGCCGGGTCCCCGGGGATAATCTGAAAGACGGCAAAAGTTAGCAAGGCTACCAAAAACACACTCAAAATAAAGTTTGCCAATCGTTTTATCAGAAAATTCATCATTACACCCGAGGACAGCCTATTAGTTTATCAACTTATTTACCAGCATAAGATATAGCAGCCAAATCAAGGAAACTGACCGGATAAAATTTATAGCCTTGAATGTCCTTACGCACAGCCATCACAATATTCGGATCGCATATGAATACACTGCCGGCCTCTTTGGCCAAAATTTCTTGACACTCACGGTACATCTCCACTCTCTTTTCGTTATCCGATTCGGTAGATGCTCTATCAATCAGTTCATCAAATTCTTTATTCCTGAACTTGGTGAAATTGCGCTTATATGATGTAGAAAAACGGCCAAGAACATCTGCTGGGTCAAGCTTGCCAGTAAGAGAAATAACCGTTGCTTCATAGTTGGCTTTTGAATTAACCTCTTCCAACCAAGTCGCCCACTCGACCGGAATAATTTTAGCCTTAATACCGACTGCGCTAAGTTGTTCCGCTATAATCTGTGCCGCATCCATGTGCATTGTATAGTTGGAAGGCACTTTAATATTTAATGTAAATCCGTTCAACAAACCGGCTTTCTGTAACAAGTCCTTAGCTTTTTCCGGATCATAAGGATAATAAGCATCCAATCTTTCGTTATAGTATTCTTTCATTACAGGACTGAAATTGCTGTGCAGCTCGGTCGCAAAGCCAGAAAACACTCCATCGATTACCGCTTTTTTATCAATAGCATAGTTTATTGCCTGTCTGACCTCAAGTTTATTCAATGGTGTAACTGAATTATTCAAGCCCAGTAATTGAACCATATTACTAGGTGACTTCATGATATTAAAATCTTTATTCAGTACATCTAAAGAGTTAAACGACATCAAACGAGCCAAATCAAGTTGACCGGATTGTAAAGCGGAAATTACTGTCGCTTGATCATGGATGACATGGATTTCCACCTTGGGGATCTTAGCCGCCCTGGTCTGATCAAAATAAGCCTCATTTTTGGCCAAGACTATTTTTTGCCCAGGGGTATATGAAACAAACTTATAAGGACCAGTGCCGATAGGGTGTTCCGCCTGCTTATCATAGCCCTTAGGCAAAATCATGCCCATTGCAGCAAGAGCGGGAAATTGAGCGGACGGTTTTTTTAAAGTTATGGCCACTTCATAGTCATTAATTGCTTTAACAGCAGCTATTTGTGAATAACGTACGGCCACTGCTTTATTCCCATCCAAGCCGGCTAAATGTTGATAAGTATACACAACATCTTCAGCGGTTAAATCATGATCATTATGAAATTTGACACCTTTATTCAATTGAAAAGTATACGTTAAACGGTCATCGCTGAGGTTCCATGATTGGGCAAGTCCCGGCAAAATTTTGGCATCGGTATCATAACGCAATAAACCCTCAAAAACATTTTGCATTACGGCTGAGGTATCGGAAGCTGCTGATTTCCATGGATCAAGGCTGTCAGGTTCCGATATCATATTGGTTCGTAATATATCAGTTTCAGACTTAGTCCTCGCAACATTTTGCACCGTAGATTTAGATTCACCTGCCGGCGTATTTTCACTCATGCCACACCCAGTTGACGCAAGTAACGCAACAACGGTCATTGCCGTTATCGTCAGCGAACTCAAAACTCTTCTACCCATCTTTTTACCCATAAACACCTCCATGTTTGCCGGTAAATTCGTTTGTTTCACAGTGAATAAAATTACTAATAATAAGCTCATTTAGCGCTAAAGCCTTAGTCGATAAATGAGCCCCATTGCAGTCTATAATAACACATTTCATTGATAATACAACCGATGCAATCAAGTTTTTACATCTCATTTGACAAATCTGCCAAATTAGGCTAAAATGTTCAAGCACTCGGGTGGTTAGCTCAGCTGGTTAGAGTACTTGCTTGACATGCAAGGGGTCGATGGTTCGAGTCCATTACTACCCACCAAAAAGGTCTTGAATTTTCAAGGCCTTTTTTATATTTTCCCAAACATATTTTCCAAACATTATTCTGAATTCCCTGCCCACCATTCGCAGCTACTTGGCATTAATTATTCTTCTACTTACATAGGCAAAAAATAACGGTATCAAATATTGAACATTCGCCATTTGACACCGTTTATCAAAAAACTTTTCCAAGGAACAACCAAGCAACTATGCTTATATTTCACATCGACTGTGCAGCCAATCGATAATCTCCACTTGCTTTTTCTTGGCCAACATAACCACCAAATAATCTCCACCATGTACTACCGAATTCCCGCGTGGGATAAGCTCTTTACCACCACGTTTTATAGCCACGATCAGGATATCGTTCGGGCACCCCAAATCCGCTATTTCGGCTCCATCAAAAGCTGATCCATGCTGCACGGCAAACTCCATTAAGATACCGTCATCATACTCGTTCTTTGCGGCAATGACTGCCTTTTCTGATTTATTATGCAAAATCATATCGAGCAAAGTTTCATAAATAGGCTCAGCCCCGGTCCATTCCATCAAAAGATATACACCTACGGCAACCAAGACCAACGGCAAGAAATATTCAAAACTGCCGCTCATCTCACAGATGAGCAGAATTCCCGTAACCGGTGCTCTTACGATTCCCGCGAAATGTCCGGCCATTGAAATCATAACCACAAACAAAATATATTTGGCGTCAAGCACACCAACCTGATGCAAAACTGTTCCCAAAATATTACCGGTTAACGCTCCCAGAACCAGTAACGGGAAAAATATTCCTCCGGGCAGGCCAGAACAGAAAGCAATCGCCAAGAGAAAAAGTTTAACGGCATAAAGTATTATCAGCTCCGTCAAAGTTTGGGAACCGTGTATGGGCAGTGCAATAAATTCTTGCCCAGCACCAAAAAATTGACCGTCAAGCAAAATCACCGCCAACGTACAAATAAAAGGCAACGCAATTTTGACCGCCAAAGGCACCGGCAATCGCGCATAAAGTTTCTTACCGCCAATAATTACTCGGATAAAAATATGTGCGCTTACGGCAAGAATCACCGCCAATAAGACAATTATCCAATATTGATTAAATGGCAAAGGAACGATTTCAGCGAAAGCCAGCTCGGGCTTACTTCCCAGAATCTTTTTGGTAATAAAATCGGCAACGACTGATCCTGCCATAGCCGAAACCAACGCCAAAGAAGAAAAATTATGATGCACTTCTTCCAAAGCAAAGACCACGCCTGATAAAGGAGCAGCAAACGCCGCCGTCATACCAGAAGCAGCCCCGGCTGATATCAAATATTTCTGTTCAGAAATCGGGCGGTGGAGCAGCTTGGCAATTATCGCGCCACAGCTGGCTCCAATCTGCACCGACGGTCCTTCTCTGCCCAAAGTTAGACCGCTTCCCAAAGCAAGTAGCCCACCGCCGATCTTAGCCAGCATAACTTTAAGCCAACTAAATTTAAGTCTTCCACCTAAACTTCCGGCTACCTGCGGTATTCCCGAACCGGAAATCATCGGTTGACGTTTGACAAACCAAGTACAAATAGCTGTCAGGACCAATACAGTCGGAATGAGACTCAAGCCCCAAAGCCAATTGTGTCTTGCCAAAGCGTAATAAACTCGAACAAGCTTTTGAATCTGTCCAATAGCTAAACGAAAACAAACAATGACCGTCCCGGCAAGCAAACCTACCAACAGCCCTGCAGCTGCCACATGTAATTTGTTGCGATGCCGAGCAGCCAACTCACTTGTGTAACTGTTCATGCATAAACGTCCTAATCTTTAATTATGGTTGGAAGGTCGACGACAAAGACGTAGCGTATATTCCGTGATCTAAAACTAATCATAATCAGACAAATCAGAATCGGTTTGGTCGGAATCAAAGTCGGAGTAGTGGTCGGGGTCAGATACTGATCCGCAACCCGAACACCCGGAACAGCTTCCTGCGCCGCAACCGCCACGTTCAGCTTCCATCATCATTTTAAACCAGAGTTCAACATCTTCAGCCGGATAAGTATCAGGCAAAATATCAGACGACAGACTGAATATTTCAGCCAACTCAGTCCCCGACGGATATCGGCCCTTGGTCAACATCTTCCCGTCAATCAGCGTAACCGGAAAGCCAGCATCTCCGTCTGTTTCAAGAATTTTGCCAATAGTTTCATTTCCCAAAAACGCTGTTGGATTTTGCAAAAAATTGTACCTGTAAACCTCAACACCGTTTAATCGCAACGTTACCACAGCCTTTTGAATTCGATACTGCTCTGCCACCTCGCCTTTTGAAGCAAAATTCAGATCGGAGCTCATTTCGAACAATTCAAGTCTTTGCATTGTTCACCATCCACCTTGACAATTTGGCTAAGAAAATCAATCAAATGGTTAATTGTCTTGCGGTTAAGGCAATAATAAACATTACGCCCTACTTTTTTTGTGTCAACCAAATTCGCACTGCTGAGGATCTTCATATGGTAACTCAAAGTCGGCTGGGTTATATTGAATTCATCCAGTATTTCGTTAGTGTACATGCTACGCAGCTTTAACATCTGTAAAATTTTGATGCGCGTAACATCATTCAACGCTTTATATGCCACAACTTGTTCCTGCAAAATTTTCTTCATCTTAATCACCTCGTATCATTTTTGTACCTACTTGCTAATTCTACAACAATTCTTTAATTAATGTTATTAAAATAGAGTAAATTTTTAAAAAATTCATTTTCATTAGCAAAATGCTGTTTCAAACAACCATAAATCAGTTTAATGTCCGTTAACCAAGGAATTTTTAGCCCTTTTTAGCGATAGATAGCATTAAATCGTTCTTTCCAACAATCTTACGGGAGCCGGCTGCATAGACAAATAATCTGCCGCTACATTTTGATAAAAAACATCACCGCACAATCCATGGTAAGCCTCCTTAAGCCCACGCGCATGTAGGTGTCCGTATAAGCATAGTGGAATTCCGTACGCCTGCAATAATCGCGTGAAAACTGTGTCTCTGCTTCCCTGCAACAAAGGTGGATAGTGCATGGCGCAAATTAGCTTCGTACCAGGTGTCCAAGCCGCGTTCATTGCATCCAGAGCTAGTTTAAGTCTCCCCTCTTCGCGCAGTAAAATTTTTTGATCCGCCGCCGTGAAACTTGCGGTTTTTGGCAATGACCAGCCACGGGTTCCAAACAACAGTACCCGTTCATCTTCAACTGTCAGTTCACATACATCGCTGCGAAAAAAATGTAAAGAATCAAGACCAGCTTCAATTTTAAACTCGTTTAATTTTTTAAGCGTCGACCACCAATAGTCATGATTGCCGCGGCTGATATATTTTTGCCCCGGTAATTCGTGTAAAAATTGCAAATCTGCTCTCGCCTCGGCCAAATTCATCCCCCAAGAAATATCTCCCGGCATAATAACAATGTCATCTCGGCCAACGGATGAAAGCCAGTTTTGAGCGAGCCTTTCAGCATGGTTATGCCACTGCGGACCAAAAACGTCCATAGGTTTCTCAACCGTAAAGCTCAAATGTGAATCTGCTAAAGCCCAAATCATTCTCTGCTCCAAACTAATCAGGAAGGCAGCCATCCTGATGAAAAAATGCAAAAATTTTATGTGCAACGTCCGTAGGTAAGCCAGTCTTAGCAACCAGTTCCGAAACAGGAGCGGCAGCGATATCTTTAAGCGAGCCAAATTTGTCCAAAAGCAAGGCGCGTCGCTTGGGTCCTATACCGGGAACTGCTTCCAACTTATAACGCAGTTGTCTGTCCCTGCTTCTATTCCGATTGGCTCGTATGGCACGCCGATGCGTTTCATCCTGAATTTCAGTCAAAAGTTTAAGCAAAACAGCTTGCCTATATTCTTTGTCAGCTTCGTGGTAATCACCGGACACCGACGGCAGGACACCTGCATGTGTAGTCTTAACCGATTTGGCAAGTTCCAAGACTTGTCCTTCTGGCAAAACTAGCCCACGGGTACGATGCCGATCATCTTTGACCATACCGGCCACCTTTATTTTAGATTTTACCTCAGCTAACACTCCCTGTACAGTATGAACGTGCCCCAATCCTCCATCCACCAGAATAAGCTGCGGCTCCGCGCCAAAATTCGAATCATCGAAATGTTTTATTCGTCGTCTTAAAGTTTCTGCCATCGCTGCATAGTCATCAATTTCCGTCTGATAAGAAAGATTAAAATCGCGATAAGCCTTTTTGTTCGCCAACCCGTTTTCAAACACCGTCATTGCACAAACTATATCCTGACTGCCATTATTAGAAACATCGTATGCCTCAATACGTTTAAGCTGTCCTTTCAATCCGCATAATTCCGCTAAATACTGCCAAGCTGTTTCAGTCTGAATCTTCCGTTTGTTTTCGACGGCAGCGTGATGATTGATAACTTTTTCGGCAGTCATCTCCGCCATTTGCCACAGCTCGTATTTATGCCCCTTTTTGGGTAAACAAAGTTGAATTTCTCTTCCGGCTGCGCTAAAAAGCCAACGCTTAAAGTTATCCCACTCGACAGAATCGACGTTAATATAAGGCGGTAAAACAATCATTTCCGTTTCGCCAGTATTATTTAAATAATCTTGCAAAATAAAATCAAACAATAAAGTTTGACCGCGGTCCTCGCCCATGCCAACCGGCTGCGGATCTTGTAGGAAAAATGTACCCGTTCCAGTGATTTTGCCAAATCTCACTTGTAATTTTTGGATACATATTTCGCCGCCCTCTCTTGCCGTTGCGTAGACATCCATGCTTTTTTGCCCACTTACCGTAACTCTTTGGGCCCGAGCAATTAATGCTTTCAGGCCAGATAAGCGATCACGCAATACAGCTGCCCGTTCAAAATCAAGGTTATCCGCCGCCTCTTTCATGCTTTTTTCAATTTCCGCCAATAGTTTCGGATATTTGCCTTCTAAATAATCAGCCACTTGCCGGACTACCGCACGATATTGGGTAGCGGAAACCGAACCTAAACAAGGTCCGATACAACGTTTAATATGATAGTTGAGGCAAGGACGCTCTTTACCTATATCACGTGGGAAAGTACGGTTGCAGGTTTTTAGTGGGAAAAGTGCATGTATCGCTGCCAAAGCGCGGTTCAAGTCACCATTTAAATACGGTCCATAATATTTTGCCCCACGTTTAATATCATTGCCTATACGATATGCCTTATATATTCTTGGATAAGGTTCCTGCCAGCTTATACACAAATAAGGATAGTCGTGATTGTCTTTTAGTAAAACATTATAAAATGGTTGATATTTTTTTATTAAATTGCTTTCGAGTAAAAGAGCTTCTAGCTCATTTGCACAAATAATGAAATCAAAATCGCGAATATGGGAAATCATCGTCAGAACCTTTAAGGTTCCCTGCGGATTAGCGCCAAAATATGAGCGCAAGCGACGTCTAAGATTAATCGCTTTCCCGATATAAATAATTTGCCCCGTTGCATCTTTCATCAAATAAACGCCGGGGCATTCCGGAACTAAATCTAATCTAGGGTCAAAGGATGGCAAAGTACATCAATCCGTCAATTGAAATTAGGTTGTGACAAATAGGCGGTTAACTCTTTGATCGCTTCTTCTTCATCGTAACCCTCTGCTGTGAGCTTAAGTTCCACTCCGTTCTCGATGCCAAGTGACATCACTCCCAAAAGGCTCTTAGCGTTGGCACGCCGATCGCCGCGGTAAATATTGATTCTTGACGTATAGTGTGATGCTTTCTGGATAAATACCGCAATAGCCTTCATATGGATTTCATCTTGACAGCTGAACACAACTTTGTCCGACTTCATAATGTTTTCCTCCCCAAGATACACCGTCTAATTGATTATATCGAAAAATGCTTGCTATTGTCAATTTTATCCGCCTATTCGTGCGGAAAAATGCACTTGTCCATTAAAACAGCCGCTTCATGTGTATCATGATAATAATTAGGTCGTCGCCCAACCTCCTCAAAGCCTACTGCACGGTAAACGGCAAGGGCTGGGGCGTTATTTTCCCGTACTTCCAAAGTAATTTTTGAGCAAAAATTATTAAACGTATAATTTGCTTCAGATTGTGAACTTGACCGGGTGCTTGTCTGTAAACTTATAGATGAAGTATCCGATTTACCCGGCAATATTTCGCACCATTGTCCGCAAAAATCGGCCAAAATGACTTTGCCTGAACCACAACCTCGCAGCTCGGGATGAATACCGAAGCGATGTAACTGCACCTCATCAACTACTTGCCAATAAATTACGTAGCCGATAGGAACTATTTTTTCTCCTGAAGTTGATGCATAAAAAATCTGTGCAAAACTGTATGGCAAATCGAGCATCGCTGCCAGTTCGTTTTTAGGCCAAAAATCACTGAAGCATAAACACTCCAGTTCAGCCAGTTGGTTTAAAGATTCATCATAATTCAAGGATTTTTTTAGGTTTGAACTTTCAGGGCCGCCGTTCGATCGCCATAAACATGAACGCCCATTCAGTAAAACACTATTAAACATTTGCCAGTCGCTCCGCTTGAGATGGAACTAAATACAAAGGTAACAGCTGATTTGGATCACCCTTCTCACCCTGCTTAAGCATTGATGCGGCAATCTCGGCTACAGCTCCGGCATGAATGGTCGCTGCAAAATTGGCGACCTGAACATTATCAGGTAAAGAAGCAAGAAGTTCCGGCCAAGCATTATCAATAAGCAAATTAATTTTTTTTGTTCCATTTTTACGGCTGAGATCGTTAAGCCACGCTGAAGCATCCACAGCAACCGGTTCAGTTATTCTCTGCCCTGACAAATAAGCAGCCGCGAAAATTCTCCCGTTTCGAGCGTTTAGAGCCGTCGCTAAAATTTCATCGCGGAAATATGGCGCATAATTAACCGCGATAGCCGTCAATGAATCAACTGGCATGACTGGCTTTTTTAAGGCTGAAGCTATCATTTTCATACCTGCTACGCCAATTCGTATACCGGTAAATGAGCCAGGACCAATTACACAAGCAAAAGCATCTATATCGGACAGTTTTACCCTGGTCAAGCTCAACAATTGTTCCAAAGTTGGGAAAAAGGTCTCTGAATGCGTCAAATCAAGTGACAAATTAATCTCGCCGATAACCTTACCGTCAAGCCACAAAGCCGTTGAAGCGTCAGAAGTAGCCGTATTTCCTGATAAAATATACATTTTTTAGCTAACCTCCTTATACCACCCCGGCAAAACCGACGGAATAATGTCATCCGGAACAGCCAAGCTGAGTCGCCGCTTACTGTCAGGTCCCGATAAATCAATCTCTGTTCTATTTTTACCGAGCAAAAAATCCGCCATTTGGCTTTCAGATGAATATGCAGCATCAATCTTGGTTATACACAGTTTCCAGCAGTTATCCGGTAAAACACTTTTGATCATCGCAGCCCATTCAATCAAACAAATTCCACCGGCGGTAAAATACTCAGTCAGGCCGTTACGTGCAAATTCTGCCGCCGAGCCAAGCCGATAGACATCGAAATGATAAACTTTTAAGCCACACGCGGCATCATAAACATGCATCAAAGTAAATGTCGGGCTGCTGATTCTGTCAACCTCGACGCCTCTTGCAGCAGCAAATCCACGCACAAAAGCAGTCTTGCCGGCACCAAGGTCGCCGTCTAGAGATAACACTGAATTAATTGGCATTGCTAGTGCTACCTCGCTCGCCAACCTAGCTGTTGTCGCAGGAGAGTCACTATAAGCCGTATATATTTTAACTGAATTATTCTTACCCACCTAATGCTCCAAATAAAAAAGGGAGTATCCGTAGATACTCCCGAAATAACCAACTTAACGTTTTGAGAACTGGGAGGCTTTTCTCGCCTTCTTTAAGCCGTATTTTTTACGTTCTTTCATACGTGAATCACGTGTTAAGAAACCGGCTTTTTTCAGCGTATCTTTATAAGCTTCCGCATCGGCTTTTACCAATGCGCGAGCCAACCCGTGACGGATGGCCCCAGCCTGACCGGACAAACCGCCTCCAACAGCCTTAATCGCCAAATCAAATTGGCCTTGGGTGTTGGTTTCTGCTAGCGGTTGACGAACGATGAGTTTTAAGGTTTCCAACCCAAAATATTGGTCAATATCCTTACCATTGATAGTTATTTTGCCGTTGCCAGGAAATACTCGAACACAAGCAACCGCATTTTTACGGCGACCGGTGCCGTAGAAAAATTCGTTTTTACCTTTTGCCATTGTCGTTATCCCCCTTAAGCTTTAATATCCAGAACTTCCGGTTTTTGAGCGGTCTGGTCATGCTCAGCTCCGGCATATAAATGCAACTTTTTAAACATTTGACGTCCTAAGCTGTTTTTAGGCAACATGCCCTTAACTGCCAACTCCAATGCTTTCGTAGGCTTCTTTGCCATCAATTCGCTATATTGAACTTCTTTAAGTCCACCCGGGAAACCGGTATGATAGCGATACAGTTTGTGATTAAGTTTCTTACCTGTAAACTTAATTTCGCCCGCATTGATAACAACTACATAATCTCCCGTGTCCATAGCCGGTGAATACTCAGGTTTATTCTTACCTGAGAGGATTTTCGCGATTTCACTGGCCAAACGTCCTAAAGTTTTACCTTTAGCGTCAACCAGATACCATTTTTTAGTAACATTAGCCGGAGTGGCTACAAATGTGCTCATCTTGGTTCCTCCTAAAAATAATCAACATGCTTATTCTACCATTTGAGCGTGAAATGTCAACAGTCATTTTAATTTATCACTCAAATTCACTTTTTTTCTCCTTATTCCTCTTCTTCTCTCCTTTTTCTAATTGATGCCGAAATTATAGAGGCAAAGAGTAAGATAACAATTGAGCTAGCACTGATAATTGCTCCGTAATTGAAATTCCTAGGCAGGTATTCTAGCTCGACTTCGTGTTTTCCGCTGTTCACAGCCACCGACAAAAAACCTCCAGCAGCCTTGACAGCCGGCTGAATATGCCCGTCTAGCTTAACTTGCCAATTGTTGTCATAGGGAATGGCGAAGAAAAGTTGCCCGTTTGATAGAGTTTCAACAGTTCCTTTAATTTGATTAGATTTGTAAGACACGACCTTAAGACCTGAATCTTGCAGCTGTCTGTTGTTTTCCGCTAAAGCTTCCTCATTCATAACCGCTGCCCATATTTGGATTTTTTGCGTTTTCTTTTCATCTGAAGTCAAAGTTATGGTTACTTTATCGTCTTTTTCCACGTTACCGAAGTCTAATATCTGAGGCAGATTAATTACTGTGCTTTGCCCTTGTTTCGTCTTGGCAAGTTCACACGCAACCGTTACCTTAGCCGGTGAATTAACATACACATATAGTTGACCAGCCATCTCGGCCTTCAAGTGTAGCTTGACTTTACCGGAACCGGCCGCAGTGATCGGATTGAGTGCTAAGCCTTCCATTCCGTTAATTAATCCCTCTTCTTTGTAATTATCTTTATTTTCAACGGTAAGCCTCTGCCCTACCAATACAGGTCTTTCAATCCCGGTCATTGTTTTCAGTAAACTATTTTGATTGACCAATGCCGAGTCAGACTGCGGTTCCCAGTTAACAATTTTACGATCAACAACATAGCCTATTGGCAAGTCATAATTACGCTTATAAGCTTGGAATTCTCCGTTCAAATCAGTTGTAGCATTCAACGTCAAACGTGAAAGAGTATTGTCGGGAATAGTTTCTTTTCTGATCAAGTAACGCACGCCAAAAAGCATGTCCGTGACAGCCGTAGCTTGATCTTGGATATAACTGTTAATGTTATTGCCATGATAACCGAGCTGCCGCATTGTTTTGGCAATGTCAGCTCCGACAGTAGAAGAAAATATTGATAGTCCTTTAAAATTATATAGAGCCGGGTCATCCGAAGTTTGTCGTTTCGTCATAGCCACACGATAAAAATCAGAATCATCCGTAGATATTTCCCTAACGATTTTATTAACCGGCGAAATGTCAGCCGTATACGCCGAACTTGATGTGTAATATTCATGTTGAGCAATATCGTTTGTTTGCAACAGCGTGTTAATTGCCAATTCACCTATCAAAATTATAACCATCAAAGTTGCGCAGGTGCGTAGTGGTATATGCAAATTGGCTCCACTCAGTAATACCACAGTATAAATAACAATAAAGATCAAATTCAAATAAATCGTTGCATGACTAATTTTATTAGACAAAACGACCTCTGATATAAGTAAATTGATTACGGCCAATCCTCCCGAAACGGCAATCGCTTTAGCCGACATGTCCTTTATGTACTGGAAGACCCTGAACAACAGAACAATCATAAATAAAATATATACAAAGGCAAAGCGGTGCGGCAGTTGATTTGGATAATGCATACCATGCCAAATGAAATTAAGAACATTGGCATTAAAACTCAAAAAGAGGAAAAAGCTGACAATTACAGCTGCAATTTTTTCTGCCGGCCTAATTTTACGACAGGTTACAAATAACGGCAAAGCGAGTAATACCGGAACTCCGGAATAGATATTGGGCAAACCAGAACGAATATTTACCGAACTACCGATTAAATGGCGAGTCATAAACTCCAGTAAGCTGAAACTGAAATTAAGACCTTGCGGCCAAGCGTCTTTAACTGCAGAAGTATTTTGCAAAGCTTCGTAAACTGGCCAAATCAAAAAGGCGGATATGCCACCGGCAAGCAAAGACGCGAACAGCATCTGGAAACAACGCAGCAATGCGATACGAGGTTTTTTCAGGCCGGCGAAGTCGTAGCCGCGTTGCGTCGAAAAAAGGTAAAAGAAAAAATAAACTATACAGAATAGGCAAACGAAAAATGATACATAATAATTGAGCAAAATGCAGGCCGCCAGTGAGAGCGCGAACAAAGTAAACCGGCCATAGTTGATCAATCGGTTAACACCTAAAATGACTAGCGGGAAAACGGCCAGTACGTCCAGCCACATAATGTTCCAAGAATAGCTCATAATATAACCGGACAAGGCGTATAAGATAGCTCCAATAAACACGGCATAATTTTGTGAATCGAAGTTACGGTTTTCCCGGGCAATTGCCAAAGCCTCTTTGCGCCTGTACCTTTGCTTACGTGCGTTCTTTTCGCCTCTGGTAAGACAAAAAGCACCATCCTCAAAATACTCCGCATTTTCATTATTCAAATAACCACCTGGTGGAAGCAGATCCGCCAATTCCTCGCTGTCCTGATCGAGCAAAGCCTCTCTAGCCTTGTCAGCCTTGGTTTGAGCCACGCCTATGCGCAGCATTAACGCCATACTTAAACCACAAAGTCCTATTTTTATAATTTGCAAAAAAGTAACAAATTCCGGCAAGGCACTTAACGGGATCAAAGCGGCCAAAAAGTTAAGCGGGCTGCTTAAATAATAAGCAAAAGTAGCAAAAAAGTTATAACCGAGACCACCCTGCCAGCTGTACCACAATGTCTCACCATGTAAAATTTTATAGCGTAATGCGCTGATAAATGGGGCATATTGATGGTACAAATCAACAGTTAAAGGTGACTTATCACCGAATGGATAAAATCCTTGACTGATGTAAGCCAATGCAACGATGATCATCGGAAGCAAAAATGAGCCGATAACTACCAGCCAATCGCGTTTCCATGCAAAACTATGGCGATCCAAATGTGCCAACTGAGGAGGCAGAATTCTACTAACCTTGCCCTTTTTCCTTGACATCGTGAGAAATGTTTTTATAGCATCTTGTGAACATGTGTATTTCAAGGCATCTGTAGGCTCGGACTCAGGCTCCGCGCTATTTGCCTGTTCATCCAAAGATGAAGCTATATTATTCGGCATGGAACTTTCCCCACTTTCCGGTGAGGTGTCGGCCTTTTTTATTGCCCCAGTGTCACTTTCATTCGTTTCCGGAGAGTTCACAGAAACAGGTCCTGCAAACATAGCATTAACTTTTGAACTATAATCATTATCAGTAGGTTTTCTCTTAAACAAAACAAGTCCTCCGTTCGGAAGTTAAACAAATTAATTCATTATTTCAAGGCACGAAGATTATACCATATCTCGTGATTTAATTTCGAGTAGAAGATCATAAGCCACATTCGTTTTAAGTCCAAATTCAGCTGCCAATTCTCGTGCTGCTTGTTTCAAACCTATTTTCGAATGCAAATAAACCTCAGCTTTTTTTCTAAGCAGCACCTCACGCTCCGCTTGGCTTTCAATCACTTCCTCCGAGGCTGTAGTTTGAGCCAGATAACTTGACGGATTTGCCAGCACCAAAACAAATTCTCCTTTACCGTTTACAGGGTCCAAACTAAGTTCTTCCAATGCTGCAGCAGGTGTAGTTATCCTGACGCTTTCATGAATTTTGGTAAGTTCACGCGCTATGCAAAGCTCACAGTCACCAAGCCCCGCCTTTACTAAGTCATTTAAGGTATTAGCCAAACGATGCGGCGATTCATACATAATTACTGGTTCATCCTTGCGCATAATTTTTGCCAAAGCAGATTTGCGCATTTTTCCGTCTGCCGGCAAAAATGTAGCAAAATAAAATTCACCTTTTACCAATCCTGATGCGGCGGCAGCCGAAGCCACTGCCGTCGGGCCAGGAACCGTATTAACCTTGATATGGTTAACATGACATAGAGCGCACAATTCCTGTCCCGGATCAGATATGGCCGGCATACCTGCATCGGTAACCAAAGCCACGCTTTTGCCTTCTGTCAATAGATCAATAATTTTACCGCCGACTTTATGCATATTATGTTCATGATAGCTGATGAGGCAATTATGAATATCAAAAGCTGCCAGCAACATTGCCGTGTGCCTGGTGTCTTCGGCAGCAATCACGTCCACCTGAGCTAAGGTTACCAACGCACGCGGACTCAAATCGTTAAGATTTCCAATAGGCGTGCCCACGATATAAAGTTCCCCTTTGTTCACCATTCCGGCACCCAGAGTTAAAAAGCGTTCGCTTAGTTTAGCTAATATTTTTTCAATTTTGTTTGCATCTTTGTTCATCTGTTTTTCCACAATCCAATTTTTAAATTAATGCATCAATTACCTTGATATTTTGCTGCATTTCCTCACTTTTAAGACAGGAACCTCCGGTGTAAATTGAAGCAAATTCGCTGAAAATCCCGCCATCATCGGTCGTCGGATAAGATTTAACATGTCCGTCACCTGTGTAAAGCGTCGGCTGCCACTTCAAACTGTTCGCTCTTCCTTGCCACCTGAATTTAGCTAAAAAAACTTTGGGTTTACTATCTGGGAAAGCCTGTACCGGCCTGATCAAAGTAGCACGCAGACTTAAATTCGCCGCGGCTAGCAACAATTCATCAAGGCGTTCAGGTCGAAAACAAATAAAAAGCTGTCCCAAAGGTCTTAGCAGATTGACCGCCGCTTTAAGGTAGGCATGCAAATCACCGGTGATCTCATGTCGAGCCATATCATTTTCAATAAATTTATTTTTATTGATATGAGAGTATGGCGGATTGACGAGTACCACTTGAAACGAATGTTTGAAATCGCCAGGAGTCACCTTATGTTTTTGGTCAACTTGCCAACTTTCAACATCTTCAGCCAAGTTAGCATGTACAGGCAAAATATTGTACCGCGCGTTGAGGCAAGCGTTGCGTTCTAAAACACTGAACATTTCAGGGTCATGTTCAACAGCCACCGTCAAAACTGGCACTTGCCGGCATCTTGCAGCATACAGCAAACCTATCACACCACTGCCAGCGCAAAGATCGGCTACTTTCAGGTTCTTACTTGCCGTGGTGTTGATTGCGGCAAAATAAGCCAGAACAACGCTGTCTTGCCCGAAGCGAAACTTATTGCGCGGCTGAATCAAGCGCAACCCGCCACGGCCAAGATCCTCTAAAGTTTCCGTTTTCGGATAAAAGTTAATGCTCAAATCATCCATAACCATGAGTTCTATTGCTTAAACAATTAAATACACCTAACAGCAATGATAATTTAAAAGGGATACAAATGCAACAAAACGCTGTTCTCCGTAGATTGCAGCGTTTCTCCTTGTTGTCATGTTTTGTTTTTGCTAATAATTACGATCACTCAGCCGAAATTGCACCTACCGGACAAGCACCTTCACAGGCACCGCAGTCTATGCAAGTTTCCGGATTTATAATATATTGAGTGTCACCGGCCGAAATGGATGAAGTTGGGCATTCCATTTCACAGGTTCCGCAACTAATGCACATGTCAGAAATTTTGTATGCCATATTCCCACCTCCTATCTGCAATGAATATAGCACAGGTACAAATTAATGGCAAGATTTTTATGCAAGTTGCCTATGTTTAACTATTTTTTCTTCCGATATTTGGTGCAGTACTTACAAATGCATTAGTAAATAAAAGCAATTTATAGTTCAGGTATTGGCATTTCAAGTATTACTGTTTTTCTTATTTTCGTTATTTCTTCCAGATTTGCCTCGACGCCTTTTTCCTCTGTGTCCACCGCGGCGATCCTTGCCAGCGGCACGATCCTCTTCATCCTCCATTATAATTGCCGCGTCCAGCCATTCCGGCATAGTATTTTCTTCCTCTTCACGGCTTGTTTCCGTTTTACGGACACTCATATCTCGGGGAAAATCAAGCTGGTTGTCAGTACCTACGTTGTGCAAAAGTTCAGTTAATGGAGGTGTAATACAATCCTCATTATCTTCAGCTGCCTTAATTGACAAGTTTTGCCTTTTTCCGGCACAGCAACCACCGCAGCCATGTCCTTTGCCGCCGGTTGCCCTATGTTTACGCCCAGAATTTTCTGAATCAGCTGTTTCTTCCTCTGCTTCATCAGTCTGGCAGTTTGATTCACCATGTTTTTTAGCACAACAATCGACAGGAGGAAGTTCCCGCCCCATTATTTTCGCGTATTCAACCGCGCTCATTTCCATACTTAATTCTACGTCTTGCACTGATCGCAAAATAACTTTTTCACGTAGCAGATCGACACTTTCCACCTTGTATCGGCCGTTGGGCAGATCCGCAATTTCGCCGATATTGGGCAAAAGTTTATGAGCATATTCATAAACTTCCTGTTCATATTTTAGGCAACACAAAAGTCTTCCGCACGAGCCACTTATTTTCCCAGGATTCATTGAAATATTTTGTTCTTTCGCCATCTTTATCGAAACCGGAATGAAATCATGTAAAAAACTCGCGCAGCAAAGAGTGCGGCCGCAAATCCCCAATCCGCCAACCATTCTGGCCTCATCGCGTACGCCGATTTGTCGCAATTCGATTCGCACTCGGAAAGCCTGAGCCAGATCACGGACAAGATTACGAAAATCTATTCTTCCGTCTGCGGTGAAGTAAAACACCAATTTATTTCTATCGAATGAACATTCAACATCTACCAGATGCATATCTAACGCATGGGCAGTTATTTTTTCACGGCATTCACGGAAAGCTACCTTTTCCAAAGCCAAATTCTCGTTATACACTGTCTCATCTTCCGGAGTCGCCAAGCGCAAAATCGGTTTCAGCGGGGCAACCAGCTTCTCTTCCGGCATATCATTAATTATTTCGGCAACTACACCGAACTCTTCTCCTTGTGCCGTTTCGACAATTACCAAATCTCCACGCTGTTCCGTTTCCGTACCTGGCGCAAAATGATATATTTTACCGACTCCATGGAATCTTACACCTACAACTTTAGGCATTAATTAACTCCTTCCTCAACACTAAGATCAGGCGTGTAAATGCTATTTCCGTATTTACATTGCCGGCTATAGCCGACTCGGTATCTTCAATATAGTTTAAAATTTTTTTCAAACTATCTATAGAACAATTCAATCGTCCCACGGAATCTCCATGGAGCGAAAAACCATCCTGTACTTTCTCATTATCTGGTATATTCACCTGAAAACGATTTTTAATTATTTCGGCAACTTCATATCTCAGTAAGTCAGCGAACAAATGAAAGTCATGAGTTGCCAACCAATCTCCATATTTTATGATCAAATGACCGTAGTCCAAATGTCCCAGATCATCCAGCATATGCATTGTTTCGCGTTGCATGGGCAAGAAATCATCATTACTGCATGCATCCAGCACTCGACCGGGATTACCGTCAGCAAAACCGATAATCCGTCTGAACTCGGTTAATTCAGGGATCTCGATTGCATATATACTCAAGAGTTCACGCATTTCAGTTTCTGTCAATCGCGGCATCCTGAACAAAGTACAACGAGATCTTAAGGTTACCAAAACAGCCTCAGAATGAGAAGCGGTTAGTATAACATAGGTCAAATCAGGAATGTTTTCAAGGCTTTTAAGTAAAACATTCTGTGATGTTTCATTTAGGTAGTCAGCCGGAATAATAAAAATTCGCCGTCCCCCACGTCTAGATGAAAGTGGCATCTCGGCACATATTTCAGCTCGTACCCGTTCCGTCTTTATAAGTTTTTCCTGATCAGTCGGATAAAAATCCAATAAATCCGGGTGAGTGGAACTAGCCGTATATCTGCAGTCAGAGCAATTTTCGCAAACGGTTAAATCGGTGTTTTTAGCATAAGCTTCTGAACACAACAAATAACGTGCCGCGGCCAAAGCCGTGACATGCTTTCCGCTTCCTGGCGGGCCGCTCAAAAGCACAACTCGCAAGCGTCCATCGCTCAATACGGTCGCCAAACTATGTCGTAAATCTTTCCTGCCGACAAGTTGTCGGCGTCCATTAACATTTATTTCTAAGGCCTTATCCAATATTCACCCTACATTTTTTCAAAATATTCAACATTTAACGCAAAGACGGTCGCTCCGCCCACCGTAACTTCTACCGGATACGGAATATATGCACCCGCCAATGAAGCTGGAGTCGTATTCGTATTAACAGCTGCTTTACGCGCAGATGAATGCAAACGAATTATATCTAAAGCTTTGGCCAAACTGTCGTTCTCAACCACAAGCATCAAAGTTGTGTTGCCTGAACGGAGAAACCCGCCGGACGAATTCAATTTGGTAACTCTGAAACCGCTTTTATTCAGCTCGCTGACTAACTTTGAGCTATCATCGTCATGAACAACAGCGTAAACTAATTTCATAAAGTATCCTCCTTATAGATGAACCGTCTAACTTCATTTAAGATAATTTCGTGAATATTTTCGATGCTTTGGTCGGCCTTTATCGTAACAAAGCGCGGTTCGGTTGCGGCTAGAACATCATATCCTTTAACTACCGCTTGCCGGAAATGATCAGCCTGTGCCTCCATGCGATCAAGAGCAATATCTCGCACCATCATTCGCTCTACAGCTGTGGCGACCGGAATCCGCAAATAAAAAGTAATATTCGGAGATATACCTGCAGTCGCCATGGAGTTAAGTGACTTCAAAGTAGCCGGATCAAGTCCACGGCCATAGCCCTGATAAGCAATCGTAGAATCAATAAATCGGTCGCAGAGAACAAACTTGCCCAAACTTAAAGCAGGAGCGATGACTTCATTGCACAACTGGGCGCGGGCTGCCAAAAACAAGTACAGCTCACTTCTATCCGACATTTTTTTATATTTAGAACTGAGCAACAAACTACGGACGGCTTCGCCCAATTCAGTTCCTCCTGGTTCCCGCAAAACCACAACTGCTTCATTTTGCCTGCGCAAGTAATCCGCCAACAAATTAAGCTGCGTTGTTTTGCCAGATCCGTCAATACCTTCAAATGTTATCAGTTGTCCTTTTCGCATCTTTCACCTCGATATAATTATACAACATAACCTCAAAAATTTGGAACATCTCACTGTCACAAGACAGATTGAGCCAAACCGATAAATTTGCTAAAATTCAAGTTGCGCATACAATCGGCCTATAAACAGGCCTAATTAATTGATCGGAGGATTACATGGCAGAACCTAAAGAAATTAACCGCAATAAATCCAGTCGCCCCGGCGGTAATTCAGAACACGGCGGAAGCAAGAATCGCGGGCGTTCGTATAATCGTCGGCGGCCATATCCTAACCGTTCATTTAATGAACGTAACGAACGTAATGAACATACTGAAAAAACCGAGCAGTTCAATCGGCTTGAAAACGGCAATTCCATGCCTGCCGGCAAACCAGATAGCGCATTACGGGAAAATACAACTAAACCGGGACTCCGAGAAAACACCGCTAAGACCAATTTAAGCATTGAGCATCCCGGCCAAAGCACAAGACAAGCAGGACATCTACCGCCGAAGCACCGCCAACTGCGTAATCACTCCGAAGCCGCTGAACCAAATTCTGGCAGTCTAAACGGTGAAAACGTCAAGCCTTCCGAAGGCAGAGCAGCACGGCCTTTCAATCGTAACAAACGCAACCGCAGACAGGAAGAAACTATCGCTGACATTTCAGCTGAAAATAAACAATTGGAAAAAGAAATAAGCTTAGAGATTTTGTCCATACATACTATAACCTTAGACTGATATGAATCAAATTACCCAACAATCTTTGCCATTTTTTGAGCATTTAAAAAAATTTGTCGGAGAAGGTACCCTCGGTCTACATATGCCTGGTCATAATCACGGTTGTGGCTTTCCTTCGCAGATAAAAGACAGCTTAATCGACATCGATACAACCGAATTGGACGCAACCGACAACCTTAATTCCCCGGGACCGTCTCTGCAAGCGGCACAAAAATTGGCAGCTGATTTTTGGGGTGCAAGCCATACGTTTTTCGTCACTACCGGTTCAACAACCGCAATCAAAGCTGCCATTCTCGTGCTTACAAAAGGCATCAAAAAAATATTTTTGCCGCGCTGCGTCCATCAATCCGTCCTGCACGCCATGGCACTTCTTGCAGTAAAACCTATTTTTTTGCCCATTGTTGATGATTCATACACACCGACCTCACCATTCGGGCTGCCCGACTTGTCCAAATGGCAGGAGATCTTTCTGAAATACGTCGAAATGTTCCCAGGCGGAAATTTGCCGCCACTGTTTATTACAGCACCTGATTACTATGGCAACCTTTTTTCTTTACCTCAAGCAATCAGATTGGCACATAAATTTTCAATTCCAGTTATTGTAGACCAAGCTCATGGTGCGCATTTAAGGTGCTTAGTCGGATCATCCTGCCGCGAAGCCAATGAAGCCGATGCCTTAAATAACGGAGCGGCGTTGGTTATCCAAAGTGCACATAAGACTTTGCCGGCTTTAACTCCTGGAGCATACCTACACTTAGGACACATGTCGGACAGCCCAAATGAGCAGACCGAGCTGATAAATCAACTACAAATTGCCCTGCAAATTATGCAAACCAGCAGCCCATCTTTCGTGATCGGCGCGGGACTTGATTACGCAAGATATTTTGCCGCCAACAAAGGTGCGCAGCATTTTACTGAATTGACTGCTAAACTTCAGCAGATAAAAGAAAAAATCTTGAGCCTTGGTTTTGCCCATGTTAAAACCGACTGCACCCGGTTAGTTATCGACACTTTACCGATTTCTCCGGCCAAACAAGCCGCAAAATTCTTATCCGAGCAGGATATAGACTGTGAAATGGCTGACTGGCGGCGTCTGGTTCTACTATTTCCGATCGGCCTGCCCGAAAATTGGCCGGACATTTTGCTTGCAGCATTAAAAAAATTGAAAAACTGTTCAGCCAACCTCTGGCATGAAAGCAAATTTATCAATGATATAGAACTGGCCAAAGCTGACAAAGCATATTTTCGACTGCTGTCCCAGACCTATTCAGCTCCAGCTGAAACAATTCTCAACAGCCGTACGCCTCTACTTTCTGATCTTTTATCTGGCAATACCATTATTCCCTATCCGCCAGGCGTTCCGCTCTTCTGGCAGGGAATGGGCTCTGATATTATGCCGGATTTTGCCGACAAATGGAAAGCCTTAGCTCCTTTCTTTGATTTTAGTTAACTTGAGCTTAAGGTACTTTTATGGTAGAGTGTATTCTAAACGAATCACCTCTTATCTGGAGCCGATGCGGTTTCTGTGCGATGAGGCCCGTGAACCCTGTCAGGTCCGGAAGGAAGCAGCAGTAAGCGGTCAACCTCAGGTGCTGCAGACCTCTCTGCATCGACTTCAGACAAGGGGTGTCGTTATATGGGAGGTAAAATGGCTTCATCTTCACTTTATCGAATTTATCGTCCTCGCACTTTTGCCGAAGTAGTAGGGCAAAAACATGTAATTACCGCTTTGCAACAAGCTATTCGCCAAGATCGCATCGCACATGCTTACTTATTTTGTGGCACGCGCGGCACCGGCAAAACTTCGCTTGCCAAAATTTTTGCCCGGGCTATAAATTGTCCTAACGGGCATGACGCCGAGCCTTGTAATGCATGCCCTATATGTCGCGGTTCTCTCGACGGAAGTCTGTTGGACATAATAGAAATGGATGCTGCTTCCAACAACAGCGTTGATAATATCCGCAGGATTTGTGATGAAGTGGCCTTTGCTCCAACGACTTGCAAATATAAAGTATATATAATTGATGAAGTACACATGCTCTCCGTCGGTGCTTTTAATGCGTTGCTGAAAACTTTAGAAGAACCACCGGAGCACATAGTGTTTATTTTAGCTACAACCGATCCGCAAAGAATTCCAGCGACTATACTGTCGCGGTGCCAACGCTATGACCTTCGTGCCCTTTCGTTGACGGAGATCGCCAGTCGGCTGCGGCTTATTGCCACAGAAAACGACATAAAAGCAGATGACAGCGCTATTGAAGCTTTGGCCGGTCTAGCCAAAGGTGCGATGCGCGATGCTATAAGTCTGCTTGATCAGTGCCGGGTAAGTTTTTCCACTACTTTTTCACGTGATGATGTATTTAGATTGGTAGGTCGCTCCGGTGACGCGGAAACCGCTATGCTTACCGACCGCTTGTTCGCCGGAGATCCAGCAGGTATGATCAAAATTTTGGATGAAATGGTATCCTCAGGCAACGAAATTAATCGTATTACTCAAGGTTTATTGATGCATTGGCGCAATATTATGCTGTGTCAAATCAAAGCTGAGCCGCAAGAACTGCTGACCTACCCACCACAATATTTGGCAAAATTAAAAGAACAATCCAACCTAGTTGACATTGCGCAACTGCGAAAACTGTTGATTGAGTTTTCCGGATTATTAAATCGTTTGCGTAGCTCCGATGAGCCGCGGCTGATTCTCGAAATCGCACTGTTGTCGAACTGTTGTTTACCAGCTCAAATTGCTGACGAAATAATTTCCGGATCAATTTCATCTATCCCTTCCGTCAAATCCAATTCACTGCCTTCTACTGATTCGCGAAATTATGCCCCGGCTTCAAAAAATCCTGAGCCAGATACAGCTGAACCAGATACAGCCGAGCCAAATACGGCCGAGCCAAATACGGCCGAGCCAATTACAGCAGAGCCAGATAATCCGTCTCCAAATGAATTGTCTGATCAAAGCGAAACAAAACTACCCGAAAAATCTTCCACGACATCACCTGCTCCGGCTGCCTCCACTGATTTGACCACAACGCCTGAGTCTAAGCAAAAAACTGCTGCAGCTACGCACCAAGAAACCATTACCGAGTCACCCCAAACAGCAGACACTGCCACTGCGGTGGAATCAAACTTGCTTTCTGCCGGTATATGGCAAAAGGCTGAACAGTATTTGAATGCCAACGGTGCCGTACTTTTAGTTTTGCTATTACGCAACATTAAAATCACCTATGCCGCCGGACAAGTTAACTTTTGCTTTACAAGAGAGCAAACAACCATTTATAATGAATTTATGCGCGATGAAAATCAGCAATTGGTCAAAGCTGCACTACGCCATGCGAATAACGGTGTTGCAATTGATTATACGATTAACATTGAAGGTGTATCCGCACCGCTTGATCGACCAGCTGATGTAAAATCCGAAGGAATTACGGCTGTGCGTCAGATGGCTGAACAGCTTAATATACCTTTTACGATGGAGGAGTAACATGGCAAAAAGAAAAGGGTTCGGCGGTTTCCCGGGAAATTTCGGTGGCGGGTTCGGTGGTGGTGCCAATATGAACCAACTGATCCAGCAAGCTCAAAAAATGCAACGCGACATGGAAGCCGCTCAAGCAGATATTTCGGCTAGTGAGATTGAAGCCACTGCCGGTGGAGGAATGGTTAAAGCAAAAATCAACGGTGATCACCGTCTTTTAGCTTTAGAAATAAAGCCGGAAGCTGTTGATCCGGACGACATCGAATTGTTACAAGATATGATTTGCTCCGCCGTTAATGAAGCCGAACGCTTATTGGCTGAAAAAACAGCCTCAATAATGCCTAAATTGCCGAACGGACTTTTCTGATGAGCCAATTTCCACCTGTTCTTGCCAATTTAATCAGCAAACTTGGACAGTTGCCAACTATAGGAAACAGAACTGCCCAAAAGCTAGCTTTTTATATTATGTCGATGCCGGAGGCCGAAGCTTTGGCACTAGCCGATGCCGTCCGTAAGGCAAGGACCGAGATCCACTTATGCTCAGTATGTTGTAATCTTACAGACAGTGAGGTCTGTTCAATTTGTGCCGACAAAACCAGAGATAACAGCATAATATGTGTTGTTGAATCGCCGGCAGACGTAAGTGCCCTAGAAAAATTACATGTTTTTCACGGTCGCTACCACGTTCTCCACGGAGCTGTTTCCCCGCTAAAAAATATCGGGCCGGACGATATTAAGCTCAAAGAACTGTTCTCCAGACTAGCTGCCGAACCAGAAATTAAAGAGGTATTCTTAGCCAACAGCTCTACCCCAGAAGGTGAAGCAACTGCTCTTTATATCTCCCGATTACTCAAACCGGCCGGAATCAAAACTACCCGCTTGGCACATGGCTTGCCGATGGGCAGCAGTTTGGAATTCGCTGACGAAATAACATTATCCAAGGCAATCGAAGGCCGGCGTGAAATATAACTCCATAATGTCAATACAAAAAATAGACGCTACCAAAGCTCGCTAATTCTTATTATAGTTTTCATCTGCATCTTTAAAGACGATCTCACCTTGTTTGAGCATACCAAGCTCATTACGGGCTAAATTTTCCACATCTTCCGTACTCATAATTGCTTTAGTTTTAGCTTCAATCGAATTGGCATCCGCTTCAACATCTTTGTACATTTCCGCCAATTCCTCCGAACGTTTATGAATACGTTGAAATTCCTCCTGTTGGCGCAAAAAAATTCCGGCGGCCAAAACTAGGCCAGCTATTACCGTAAGGCTGATCAAAAAATTAAACAGAGGTTTTTTAGTACGGCTCGACATATTTTTATTGGTCATGCTCTTCCCCACCTTCTGTTGATGGATCGAGAATGTCTCGACTGCCAACTAACTCATAAAGTTCGGCCGCCTCATTTTTTCGTACAACTTCTTTAAGCGCTTTGACGACAAAAGATGACTCGCCGGTGCCAAAGACCAAGGTTATCTTATCGCCTATCTTCACTTCCGCCCCCGGCTTTGCCGGCTTACCGTTAATGAAAGCGCGTCCAGCCGTACAAATCTCATTGGCCACTGTTCGCCGCTTAATAATTCGTGATATTTTTAAAAATTTATCAAGTCTCATTTTACTCCACTGACTGCAATTGCTGAAGATAAGGAAATCAAGCCTATCCTGCTTTTACCACGTCAAAATTCCAATAATTTAATTTGCATACGATCAAAGTGCGTCTTTTCCATAAACTGCTCACTGAAAAACACAGTCTGATGGAACGCCGCCATCTCTTTGGTATTATGTTCCAGCCACAAGGGCAACGGTGCCGCTAGCTCGTGACAACCGCGCAAAATACATTCCTCAAGCGCTTGACGAAAGCCTGAAGCCGAAAAATACTCAACGACAATCATGTCCAGCAATTTATCTTCCTTAAATGTTCGTATTTCCAATTTCATTTGCCGTTGCCTCATCTTCCCTTGTACGCTTAATGATTCATTATATAACCATTTCAACATTTCCGCCAGACTGTACTAAGATTAACGAGGTCGCAAATTAACCATACTACCTTTACCTTTTATTAACAGCTTTGGCAAGGCTGATTAATATTTAACTTCTATACTAAAAACAGCTCCTAAAGAGAGTAACAACCCTCCTTTTTAAAACTGTCCCTCCAGTTTTAATCTCAAGAACCGGTGTATTCAGCACCGGTTCTATTTATTCTCCGACCGTCATCCCTTAACCTGAGCATACTGATCCATCTTCTTCCGCTCAAATCAACCAAAACAATTCAACCTATTGCAGATCCTCACGTGATTCGATTTTTTTGCCAAACTCGCCCATAGTATGATAATGCTGCCGAGCTTTTTCAGGCCATGTTTTCGGATAGTGAATATCAATTAGATCTTTCGCCGGATATTCCAACAAACACGGATTAAGCATAAACTGCTCTAACATTTTAAGCGAACTTATCAAATAGAATCCATCACAAATACGCTCATCCACGGTAAAGGCCAAATCGATCGAACGTCTCCATTCAATTTTTCCGTCTTCACCCTTATATGGTACTTCATAAGTCCTTCCGATAGTAACAAAAATAGAATTAGTGCCGAATTCATACAGATGGTGAAACGGAGCCTCCGCACCGAGACTTCCGAGATGAGAAATAAACACGGTTGAATAAAATGGCAGGGCATCTATCAGGCTTTGCGGCATCCACCCGTAAAAATCAAGGAAACGCAACAAGGTCATGAAAGTGCGAATAAACCACCGCGGCATATGACAAAAGAATCTTATAAGTTTATCGTCTTCCTTCAGTTCACCTTTCTTTATATTGTGCGTATGCTCGCTCATTGCTTTGGCGACATTAAATATAGTATCCTCTGGATTAAGACGGACTTTGGCAACAGACTCTAGCCCGTCATCGGTAAGACTTTGTTTGACCGTATATAGCACCTCAAAATTTTTGTGCACATACATCCGACAACCGGCAATGAACCTATTCATATTCGGCCGGCGATAGACAGTTTGCAGCATTGCCGCAACAATGATACTAAACATGGTGATTCTCGTACCCTTACGACGTTGCTCAACTATATATTTTTGTATTTCATCTATAGGGATTGTACGTTTATAATATACAATCGATTCGGTTCTTGTACGAAAAAGGTAAGGCATCATGGTTACCAGCGGATCGGCGCTGGTAACTCTTATACCGTCACTGCGATTTACTCTGAAAAAACCCATAACTTTCCTCCATAATTAATACAATAGTCAATCCGATCACTCAGCCAGATGCCAGCTTAAAGCCGTGCCAAGCAAATTGGCATTTTCACGCGGTGATAAAAATACATATTTATCAGCCAAGCCAGCCTTAGCCAGATAATATTTGAAAAGGTCAGCCAAAGCAAAAGATTTATGATAAGTACTTCCTTCAATCAAAACTGCCGTTTTTCCAAGATCTCCTTCTGCAGTGCTTTTTTGCGGCAGCATTGCAGTAACCGCTGCAAGCACTATCGTCACCAGTTTTGCCGCTCGTTCATAAATAGCCGCCAGTAGCTGTCGAACAACACTTCTACTTTCCTCAGTAGGGAAACAGCGATTCCAGAACTCCGGATAATCCGAAACATTTTGTAAAAACATGGATACGGAAGCATTGGATAAACGTGTGAATTCTTCAATTACATCTGAATTACAATTGCAAATATTTAGAATAGGTTTACCTGAAACAATATCATCATGCCCGTGGAAGGCCGATTTCACACCAGCCGCAGCCAAAATTGTCATACCACTCAATTTTCCCAAATATTCACCTGATAACAATTTTTCAAGCACATGATCATTCGGCAAAGTCGAAATCTCATCCAGGTATCGATCAATATCCCCGCGATTACCGATCGTGTAGTTGCCCATTTCCGTATTTACAAGCATGTTAAGCGGATACGAACCAGCAAGTTTCGGCCAAGCAGCAGTAGGTAAAGCACAATTAAAGCCTGTTCCGTGAATAATTCCGATAGGACCTGAATAATTGTTTTTAGCCGTAGTCTGCAAAATACTGAGCAAAGCGGCTGTTGAATCATTAGCGACTCGCATAGGCAAAACCGGTAAGCCTTGTTCGCGACAAACCGCCTGTAAATCTCGCACCAAATTGCGTCCGGCAGCATCACTGATTTTAACTTCCTTGCTCCACGCCAATATTTTAGCTGTTTTATCCTCTTCAATATCAGCAGCAAACGAAAAACAAATCGCCATACGTGATATTTCATCGGAAAGATAGGGTTTGAAAAAATTCGCCAATTCTCTCAAAAAATCCAGATAGTCAATATTTGAATTTTTGCCAGGCAGACCGCAAGACTTTGATTTAAGCAAAACTGTTTCGTCTCCGCTAACTCTTACTAAACCGGCACGTAAGTTAGTACCGCCAATATCTAAAACCAAAACCGTCTCAGCCGGCAAATCTCGTCTGATCTCACTGCCGAGGTAAGTCGGTAACATTGCCATATCGCTATCTTTATGCTCAAGCCCACAACGCATCGCTGCAATAAGCCTCTTTTTTTCGCCATCAAAATCATATTGCTCAGCTAACAAATTATGTTTTTTCAAAAAATCTTCAACTTGCGGTAGACGTTCAGCAACTTCCGTAGGAAATATTTCAATTAATTTATTCATCATCGCCCTCCAATGCCAAAAATCGCCAATCACGGTAGAATACTAACAGCAACTAAAAATTGCTCTATACATTTTACAACATTATTCATATACTAACAAATAATGTATAATACTCATGATAATATTACTACAACTTCACAGGAGTTACTATGTCTTTTGAATTATCCACAGCCACATTTAATGATTTCGAATGCTTAAAAGCACAATTAGCGGCCTTAGCCGGCGACAATTCCTATCCAGTTACCAAATTAAGCAACCTTGCAGCTTTACTAGGAATGGCTCTCCCCAAAATAAATTGGATAGGCTTTTATGTTGTTGATCCTATCCACAACTGTCTTCGCTTAGCGCCATTTTTCGGGAAACCTGCTTGTACCCTTATCAGATTTGGTCAAGGGGTATGTGGCACGGCTTGGGCAGAAAATAAAGTTATGCGAGTGGATGATGTAAGCTTATTTCCCGGCCATATTGCCTGCGATTGCCATTCCCGTTCGGAACTAGTCCTGCCTTTATACAATAACGGCAAAATTGTCGGCGTTCTCGACATCGACAGTCCTGAAATTGCAAGGTTTTCCAATGACGATGTCCAGAAATTGGAAGAAGCAGCTTCAATTATTTCGTCAAACGTTAATGATTTAAATAAATTATGGTAACTATGCTTAAGCTTCAGCTGCATTTCACCGCATTTACGACGTAGGATGTTCCTACTTATCTGCTATATCAGCCGTTAGGATAATTATTTAAGTCGTCTACACTTATAATTAAATCAATTATTTTTTTGATCAGGCAGTCAAGTTTTTGATGGGGACGATAATCGGCCGGCACATAGTAATTTATTCTTCCCTCGTTAAAAATCTTCTGTATCAATTGATTGCCGCCTACTGGATTGTATACCCCAATTGAGTACCCACCGTTGGAAGATATAAGTTTCATGCATGGAATGTCAGTTTCGCTGTCACCTATGTAAATCATATGCTGAAAAGGTACACGTAACTCATCGACCCGGTAATAATTGTTTACAGCTGTGTCATTGACATCTAAAACGCCCTTGGAAATCCGAAATAGATATTGCGTTTTTTCGGTATAATTTACTGTTTGCGCCGGCCAGAATGCCTGTCCCTGCCGATCATAACAAAAAGACCCTGCATATATTTTAGTGAAAGCGCCGTTTCTAGCCGGCGTGGTACCCTCGATCATTTCCTTTAAGCCGGATGAGATAATATAATGCTCAACCGCCCAACCACGGGAAGCAGCATAAGCAGATGTACGTTCAAACCAATTTTCAACCCCCGGATACAATCTGACTTTATTGCCGTAGTCTCGCAGCAGATCTCGCGTCAGCTTAAATTTGCCGGCCGCAGCATGAAGCATCAAGTACATGTAGGCCAAATTAGCATCACCATCGTGTTCGGCGGCAAAATCATTTGACAATCGCCAGAATTCATCTGGCTCATGTCCTACGGCTTGAATAAACCCTTGCTCTTGCATGTTCTCCGGGCTAAGTGTTTTGTCGAAATCATAACATATAGCGATAATTTTCTTCTTTTCCACGCTCGCCTCCCCAATTGTTAAACTCGGATGTCAAAAATTTTCAATTTTTTGCCGTACTTACCGCGTTTGCCGCATCAATTTTTTTCGATATATCTCTTCCAACCAAAATGGACGGTTCGCCGGGCTCATCTGAAAGTAAAATCGGTCGTTTAACCAGCATTCCGTTCCCTGCCAGCAATTCAATTTGCTCATCTTCTGACATTGACTTGCGCCGTTCGGCTAGATGCTGCTCCCGATAAATAACTCCCGACGTATTGAACAGTTTGCTCAGCGGCACGCCATAATTTTTTGCCCAAGCAGACAACTCATCCTTTGTCGGTCTGTGCTTGTCAATTTCACGATATTCATAAACTAAATTCTTATCTTTTAAAATTTTCTCAACGTTTTTACAGGTAGAGCAACGCTTCAGCCCGATTAAAATTCGCATAACTTCCTCCGTTCCGGCTACAGTCGTTTTCAATAATTAAGTGCCGGGAAAATCTCCGCACTGATATTCTAGCACAATATTTACGACCGTGTTTTTGTATCCACTCGGTAATTTTGCTATAATTAACCCTGTTTATACAATTCTTGAGTGCTGTATGACACCGTATGACACCGCATGACACCGTATAACACTGTACAACACACTTAATGAATTTGCGTTCTACATTAATAGACAATGTTACACATTTTAAGGACAGAAAGGAATTGCTTATGCCTTGTACCACATTATTAGTCGGAAAAAAAGCCACCTATGACGGTTCAACAATGGTTGCCCGTAATGAAGACTCACCGTCCGGGCAATTTACACCGAAAAAGTTTGTCGTTGTTCAACCTGATCAGCAACCACGACATTATAAATCAATTCTTTCCCACGTAGAAATTGAGTTGCCGGATAATCCAATGCGCTACACCGCCATGCCTAACGGTTTTACCTACGAAGGCATTTGGGCTGCGTGCGGCGTAAATTCAGCCAATGTTTCCATGACTGCGACCGAAACAATAACAGCCAATGAACGGCTGCTTGGTGCCGACCCCTTGGTTGAATACCGACCAGCTAAGGGAAAACCGGGCGATCCTGATTATCAACCTGAAGTATGCGGCGGAATTGGAGAAGAAGATATTGTTACCATTTGTCTGCCCTATATCCGCAGTGCTCGTGAGGGTGTCCTTCGTTTAGGTGAACTTTTGACTAAATACGGCACATATGAACTAAACGGTATCGCTTTTCAAGATGTCAACGAGATTTGGTGGTTGGAAACTATCGGAGGACACCATTGGATAGCCAAACGTGTTCCCGACGAAGCATATGTTGTTATGCCAAACCAGCTCGGCATAGATGAGTTTGATTTTAAAGATGCCTTAGGCAAGAAAATCAATCACCTTTGCTCGGATGATTTATATGAATTCGTTCAAAAATATCATTTGGATTTAAGTAAGAATGGCAAATTCAACCCTCGCCACGCGTTCGGCACAGCTTCTGATGCTGATCACACCTACAACACGCCTAGAGCTTGGGTAATTCAACGCTATTTCAACCGCAATTCGGCTGTTTGGGATACAGATGCGGCAGATTTACGTCCCGACTCCGACAATATTCCCTGGGCACGTGTTCCGGAAAAAAAGATTACGCCGGAAGATGTTAAATACACTCTTTCCGGTCATTTTCAAGGAACCCCTTTTGACCCATACGCCCACTATGGGGAATCAAATCGTCGCGGATCACTGCGCCCGATCGGCATAAACCGTAATAATTTTCTTGGATTGGTTCAACTGCGTCCCGATATGCCTGATGAGCTCTGTGCTGTAGAATGGATCGCCTACGGCTCAAATGTATTTAACGCTATGGTTCCATTCTATATCACCGTCAATCGTACCCCTGACTACCTTGCTCGCACCACTACCGCAGTTACAACTGAAAGCTTCTACTGGGCCAATCGTCTCATCGGTGCCCTAGCCGATGCACATTTTGCCCAATGCAGTTCACATATAGAACGCTATCAGATTTCAGTGGGAGTAAAAGCACACACTCTCCTCAATACAACCGAAGCCGGATTTGCAGCCGCAATTGATACAGGTAAAACAGCTGAAGAAATTTGTGAATCAGCAAATGAAGCTATGGCGAATATGGCAAAAGATCTTACTGACGATTGTCTTAACAAAGTTCTACACACAGCAAGCTGCGGGATGCTTAATGGTTTTTCCCGCTCCGATGCATAAACTATGATCCCCTACCGATAGTCCTTCAGATAAATAGAATACTGTAGTTAATCTGAAGGACCGTTCGGTTCCGTATTTCACCACCGAATTCCATTCAAGCGTATTTCCACCGTCTCTTAATAGAGGAGTGCCGAAAGTTTTAATCTTATTATTTTATTTTCCCTTGCTGCGAATAATCCAACAACTAAACAAAAAGGCCGCCACACTACAATAGTGTAACGGCCTAATATATTGGTCGAGGTGACAGGACTTGAACCTGCGACATCCTGCTCCCAAAGCAGGCGCGCTACCAGCTGCGCTACACCTCGAAAAGCCTGTTCATTTTATCACATCATGACAATAAAAGCAATAATCAGTTGGCAAATCGCGTCCATTCATCATCCTTCATAGCTACCCAACCTTCCTCAAGCTTAGCCCAGATATAGCCATCTTGCGTTTTTAAAGCATAAAAGGCATGCTTACCCTTAGCAATATGGCCCAAAATTTTGCCATCCAAACCGGGAGTTTCCCGTATTCGTAATCTATTTACCATAACCTCAACATTGCCCAATTTTCCACCATTTAACGCAAAGGGAGATTTATACACTTCCGACGCGTTTTCTTTTATGCTGTCTTTCTGTTCGTTGAGTATGATTTCATTCACATTAGCCGTTTCCAACTCAATGCCCTTATATCCGGAATCTTTAATACTCTGGCGTGTTGCCGCAATATCACCGTCAGCCTTGTCTGATCGGGAAAATTCCGATTTACAGGTCAGTTTCCCATCCGTAAAAGCGATATCAGTGAGTTTAACGGAGCAAGTTATTAATTTTTCAGCTCTATCCCCTTCAACCGTGGCATTATTACGCATACTGAAAGTGAATAAATAAATAAGCTTAAATTTTTCTCCAAAACCTTTACAGAAAGCTTCAGCAGCCAACACCTTGCCGTTATTTTTAGCATAATTGGCAAATTCAGCTGTCTTGCCGCGAATTTCATTGATGGCGAACTCTAGCAACTTAATCCGGTCTTGAGGGGAGTACAAATTGTAAGGATTTATTTCATCCGCCTGCTTCCCTGCTTTTTCAGTAGTTGGTCCATCTGGCAAATTTACAGCTGTATTTCCGTCAGAACCGGTTTTCCCGGATAATTCTGTGGCGGGTGACACCTGATCAACATGATTATTAGTGTGCTTGGCGGTCTCAGATGCTTCCTTATCGCTGCGCATCATTATGTAATATATGTATCCACCGACTGAAATTATGACAGCTAACATTAAAAGCACAATCACAACATGTGTTATTTTACGATCATGTCTGTGTTCTAAGTCTTTTTCTGTCAAATGAATATACTCAGCCATATTTACCTCATTAAAAAAGCCGATCTAGCAATAGCTAAATCGGCTCTTATGGTTGCGGAGGAAGGACTCGAACCTCCGACCTTCGGGTTATGAGCCCGACAAGCTACCATCTGCTCCACTCCGCGATATTGGTGCTCATGGCCGGACTTGAACCGGCACGGATTTTACTCCGACGGATTTTAAATCCGCTGCGTCTGCCGATTCCGCCACACGAGCGACTATTCTGTACTGGCTTTCAGTACCCTTGTATTCTACAGCATCTTACGTACAAAGTCAAGACTAATTACAGAACATTTACCAAGTCTATTTTTAGCTTTTTGACGTAATCTCAACACTCGCCTCTTCTGAACCATTTATAAATGAAGCAAAATGTTTCGAGCGTCTCTCCAACATGATAATAAGCTTGTCCGCAATCCATGCATTCAAAAAACCCATTGCGGCCCCGATGATTATATCAGTAGGATAATGCACATATAAATACAATCGCGTTAAAGCGATTAGCAATGCCAAGACTAAAGATGCATAATATATGAAACTGAGCGAAGCATCAAATAGAGAACAGGCAGCACTGAAAGAAACAGTAGAATGCCCAGAAGGGAACGAAAATTCCGAAGGAAAATCGACTAAACCAGGATAACTTTGCGGTCTTAAAGCAAACGGACGTGGCCGTGCCACTAACGGCTTTAAAAACAAATTACATCCGATACCACAAAAAGCCGCTGCGAACAACATCCTTACCCCTTGGCGACGCCATTTTTTGTTAAAGCAGAAGGCTAGAGCCAGAACAAGCCAGAACCAACCTAGTTCTCCCAAAAAACTTAGCGGCGGAATAATTACATCCAAAAACACATGGCGGAAATTATCTTGTATATAATCCAATATATGCAATTCCCAATTTGATATATCCATGTTACCTCCAGTTATAAACAGTTATGGTTTGCGAATAATTATACCCTAAAATTTCTCAAAAGAGAAGTTGTAATGTTGGTAATTAAAATATTGGGAACGACAATAAACAACAAAATTCCCTTGTTTTATTGACAAATAAGGTGTAGAATACGATATCAACAACAATTTAAGGAGGATAAGGATTTGCTCTACAATTTGCGACGACGATGCAATCAATCAGACAACAACATTAATTAAATTTAAAGGAGTTATTTATATGAAAAAGTTAGTCACACTTTCATTGTTGCTTGTTTTTGCATTGACTATGGTCGCCTGCAACGGCGAGCCTTCCCCTGCCACCAAATCCGATTCTTCAATGCAATCGAAACCCGCTGCTTCTGCAACCGCCGAAGGATCACGACAATCTTCCGATGAATCTACAGCCGATCCGGCTCTACAGGAAATAAAGAAAAAAGGCAAACTGGTTCTAGCCACCAGCGCCGATTATCCACCTTACGAATGGCATTTAATGCAGAACGGCAAAGACGAAATAGTCGGTTTTGACATTGAAATTGCTCGCTCTCTTGCCAAATCCATCGGCGTTGAATTAGAAATCAAAGATCTCGACTTCGACGCTATCGTGCCAAGTATCACCTCAGGCCAAGCTGATATCGGCATCGCCGGACTTTCCGTCACCAAAGAAAGACTTGAGAGCGTAAATATGACTCAACCTTATTTTCAAAATAAACAGATCATATTAGTTAACAAGTCGGCTGCCGGACAATATAAAAAGCTTGAAGACTTCAAAGGAAAAACTGTAGGTGCGCAAACCGGATCTATTCAAGAGACTACGGTGCACGAAAAGTTCCCTCCCGAAGTTAAAGTTAAAAGTTTGGCCAAATTAAACAACCTGGTTATGGAAGTTTTGAATGGGACCGCTGACGGATTGGTAATTGCCAAAAGCAGTGGTGAGCAATATGTAAAGCTTTTCCCTGATTTGGTGGCTTTAGATATCACTTTACCGGATGAACCCGGAGTTTGTATTGCTCTAAAAAAAGGAAATGATGCTTTAACTACATACTTTAACCGCGAATTGCAAAAACTAATCGACACCGGCAAAGTTAAAGAATGGATCAGCCAATATGAAAAAATCAGTGCCGATGCTGCAGCAGCTACAAAATAACCTTTGAATCAATAAGCTAAGAGGCCGGTTCTAAAAAGAATCAGCCTCTTATCATTTTTCCCGGGAGATATTATGGAATTAATAAATAGCTGGCTTAGCTTTTTAGCTAAATGGGGTGGTATGTACCTTCACGGCACTTTAACTACCCTGCAATTGTCTTTTTTCGGAGTTTTATTCGGTTTTATATTAGGGCTTTTTATTGCGTTCATGCGTGGATCGCGGTCTCCATTTCTATCTGTACCTGCCAAAATTTACATACAGATTTTTCGCGGTACACCACTTTTAGTGCAAGTTCTTATTGCCTATTACGGTTTCGCTTCCGTTATTCCGAATGAATATAATTATTTAAAAAATCCATTGGTGCTATCTTTAATTGCGATTTGCATGAATTCTTCAGCCTATGTTTCTGAAGTAATTCGCAGTGGAATTAACTCTGTCGACCGCGGGCAGTTTGAAGCGGCATCTTCATTAGGAATGAAAAAAAAGCAGATTATGTACTACATCATTTTGCCGCAAGCAATTAAAACCGTTTTGCCAGCTTTGGGGAACGAATTTATAACATTAATCAAAGAATCGGCAATTGTAGCCTTCGTCGGAATCGGTGATCTAATGTACCAGGCCAAGATTGCGCAAGGTTCTACATTGAAACCTTTTATGCCGTATGTAACCGCAGCTCTGATTTATCTAGTTCTGGTTACCGTCTTATCAAAGGTAATTTCTCTTTTTGAAAGGAGGTTGGCAAACAGTGATTCTCATAAATAATTTAAATAAAAGTTTTGACCATAAACCTGTTTTAAAGAATATTTCGACGCATATCGATGCCGGCGAGGTGGTGGTAATAATCGGTCCATCCGGCTCAGGCAAGTCAACTTTTTTGCGCTGCTTAAACAAATTGGAGACCGCCGACAGCGGAGAAATATTATTCGAGGGTGTTGATATTACCTCACCTAAAACATCTATTGAGTCAATCAGAAAAGACATGGGGATGGTTTTTCAAAGTTTTAACTTGTTCCCCCACATGACTGTATTGGACAATATTACCTTAGCACCGATTTTAGTTAAAGGGATGAGCAAGCCTGAAGCCACAAAATTAGCCACTAAATTGTTGGAGCGAGTCGGTTTACAAGAGAAAATTGCCAGCTATCCTAATCAACTTTCTGGCGGGCAGAAACAGCGTATAGCGATTGTCCGAGCTTTGGCTATGAATCCACGTGTCATGCTATTTGACGAACCTACCTCTGCCTTAGATCCGGAGATGGTTGGCGAAGTTTTGGATGTTATGAAGCAGCTAGCTAAAGATGGAATGACCATGGTTGTTGTTACTCACGAAATGCGCTTTGCACGTGAGGTTGGAACACGTATTTTATTTTTGGATGACGGATACCTTGTTGAAGACGGAACACCAGCAGAAATTTTCACTACGCCAAAAGAAAACCGCACAAAACTATTCTTAAGTAAAGTTCTTTAAATCATAATTAGAGAAATGAATATAAACGAATAGAATGCAAATAAATTAAAAGGGCTACCGTGAGGTAACCCTTTTCAAATGCGTATTAATTAATTATGCCAAGCAAACATTAACAGCGCGCATCTTATTAGGATCTTTCGGATCCGCTTCAGTATCGAAAGTAACCTTTTGTCCTTCTTTCAAAGTCTTGAACCCGTCAATACGAATTGCTGAAAAATGTACGAACAAATCGTCTCCGCCGTTATCATTGGCAATAAAGCCATAGCCCTTAGTGTCATTAAACCACTTTACAGTACCTGTGTTCATAATGGTACCTCCTAAAAAATTTACCTGATCATCAACATAAAAAAACGTCCTCACTCTCCATCCTCCGTCAGATGAAGTGTGAAAACGATACTATCATCGAACAATCAGAACAATTTAACTATATCATATTACGCTATTAAAAACAAGAGAAAATAATATAAAAACGCCTCTTTATTTAAAGAAGCGTTTACTAAAACTAAGTTCGATTAAAAATTATCCGATAATAGTTCAAAGAAGCTGCCGGGATGTTGGCACGCAGGACACACTTTGGGGGCCACCTTTCCCATGGCAATATAGCCGCAGTTACGACATTTCCAGGCTACTACTTCTTCTTTAGCGAATACATTTTCCTCTAAAACATTAGCTTGAAGTTTCAGATATCTTTCCTCGTGATGTTTTTCTACCGTCGCGATAGCTCTAAAAGCTCGGGCAACATCCTTGTACCCTTCAGCTTCAGCAATATCGGCAAACTTAGGATACATATCGCTCCACTCTTCATTTTCACCAGCAGCGGCAGCAGCTAAATTCTTGGCTGTGTCATTGTATGCTACCGGAAAAGTAGCTGTAATTTCAACCATCTGAGGCAAAGTTTCCTCTCCGAAATGGCTCACCAATAATTTATAGAATACCTTGGCATGTTCTTTTTCATTGTCAGCGGTTTCCGTAAATATAGAAGCAATTTGCTCATAACCTTCTTTCTTGGCGACTGAAGCAAAAAATGTATAACGGTTACGTGCCTGAGATTCACCGGCAAAAGCCTTCATCAGGCAAGTTTTGGTGTTAGAATTGGTAAAATCCATAATTATTCCTCCCTAGTTGATTTTGTTTCCTGCGGTTCTCCTACCGCATATATATTATATCAATTTCCTATATTTCGTTCAACAAGAAATAATGATGTTTATATAATATTAATATAATAATTCGGAGTGTTTTATGAAAATTGCTATTTGAAAAATCACGGTATTTCCTTATAATGTATAAAGTGAAACTACTCTTATACTTAGTGGGAGATACAATATGCCGGTAAAAACTGATTCTTATTACGAGACGATGGAAAAACACTTGTGCGAATTAATTCGTATTCCCAGTGTTAAGTCATCACCTTTGCCCAACGCACCTTTCGGCTTGCAAACACTTCAAGCTTTAGAGTATATGCTAAATTTAGGCAGTTCCTTCGGTTTCACGACCAAAAATCTCGACGGATATGCTGGTTATATAGCTTTTGAAGCAGAGAAACCGTTGCCATATGTCGCTGCGGTTTGCCATTTAGATGTTGTACCGGCCGGTGATTGGGAAGATGCTTTTAAAGCCGTAATAACCGACGATAAAATAATCGGGCGAGGAAGCATCGATGATAAAGGCCCGGCCATGTGTTGTCTGTTCGCCCTAAAAGCACTCAAAGACAGTGGTTACAAACCAGCCGTAACCATTCGCTTAGTACTTGGTCTAGATGAAGAATCTGGCTCTGACTGCATGGAATATTATTCTGCCAACGAGCCTGCTCCCTTAGCAGCATTTACGGCGGATGCCGACTTCCCAGTTATTTTTGCAGAAAAGGGTAATTTGCATTTTTCTTTCAGTAAACAGCGCCCAACAAATGAATCTGACCTGCAGAGCCTGGTTGCGGGGACTAAAGCCAATGTTGTTCCCGGTTATTGCACCTACACGGCTAAAGGCCAGACCCACACCGTTATCGGCGAACCTGCCCATGCTTCCACTCCCTGGCTGGGTAAAAATGCCATTAGTTTGGCGGTTCAACAACTCACCACCCTCCCTTCAATTAATATTGAGCGAGATTCTTTTATAAACTTCTTCAGTAAATACTTCTCGGCAACAACCGATGGTTCACTTCTCGGGATAAAATGCCACGACGATCTGTCCGGCAGCTTAACCTGCAATGCCGGCGTAGCTGAGCTTAACCCGCAAGCTTGGTCTTTAGAATGTGATATTCGCTACCCTGTAACTTTTCGCTCGGAAAATATCATCAATGTATTGGAAGAAGTTGCCGCAGCAAATGAATGTTCCTTTAAAGTCAGCTCTGATTCGTCCCCTCTAATTCGCGATCCAAGCGATCCTTTAGTTATTACGCTTATGGATATATATCGCCAATTAACCGGCGAAGCCGAAGCGAAACCTATTGCAATCGGGGGAGGTACATATGCACGGGATGTTAAAAACTGCATAGCCTTTGGACCGGTTTTCCCAGGCGAAGAATGTATTTGCCACCAAACTGGCGAGTTCGCCCGGCGTGATACCCTAAAAAAAGCGATGAACATTTATGCGGAGGCTTTCTTCCGCTTGTCTAAAGAAGACTCATTAAATCCTACTGCACTTTAAATCCTACTGCACTTTAAATCCTGCTTCACTTTAAATCATGCTACACTTTAAAAGTGGCAAATCCTACCATACTACAGCAGTGGTAGCAGCAACTATCAAGCTATTCAAATTCACCCACCAAAGACAAAAGTACCGATCTCTAATGAAACCGGTACTTTTGCAAGCAAGTGAAATATGAATAGGTCTATTGTCTAAGAAAATTATTTTTCTGCATCGCTCTTGTCTATATATTCTGTGGGCAATTCTTCAGCTGGTTCCTCTTTCTTTTCTGCAACATCAATCGGATCGATAGGAGCAACCTCTTTAATGCTGATGCTTATGCGACGCTGTTCATTGCTGACTTCCATAACTCTTGCATCAACTTCCATTCCTTCTTTGAGAACTTCACTCGGTTTAGCAAGACGAGCCGTGCTGATCTGAGAAATATGGCACAAAGCATCAACACCGTCAGCGATTTCGACAAAAGCTCCGAAGGGGAACATTCTGACGACTTTGCCGTGGACAATGGTGCCAATCGGGAATCTGGTCTCAATATCGTGATACGGATCATCTTCAATTCGTTTATAGCCGAGGGAAATACGCTTACGTTCCGGGTCGAACTCCTTTACGTATACTTGAATATGATCACCAACTTTAATCACTTCAGAAGGATGCTTAATTCTATTCCAAGAAAGTTCGGAAACATGTACCAAGCCATCAACTCCACCGATATCAACGAACGCTCCGAAATCGGTCAGGCTGCGGACAACACCTTCACGGATATCGCCTACTGCCAAAGTATTCCAAACTTCAGCCGCTTTAGCAGCACGCTCACGGTTGAGCAGGACACGACGGGAACCGGCTACACGCATGCGTTTCTTTTCCGGATCAAATTGAGTAACCAAAATCTCAATCGTTTTGCCTTTATAGTCTTCCAGGTTATCTACTGTGCCCATTTCTAGCTGAGTACGATGGATATAAATATCGACACTACCAAAAGTAGCAATCACACCGTCTTTAACAACGCTGACCACTTTAACAGTTATCGGAGTCTTATTTTTGTAAGCCTCCTCGATTAAATTTTTGTATTTGCTAAAATCAACACGTGCCTTGGAAAGTTGAATATCCTTACCCATATCAGAATTACGGATGCTACGCACGTAAACCTCGATTTCCGTGTGCTCCTGTTTGGCTTTTTCCAGATCAAACTCCGGATCATTATCAAACTCGCGACGCGGTATACGCCCTTCCGACTTGTCTTTAACATCGACATAAACGTTCTCGTCATCATAGCTCGTAATAACGCCCTTAACTGTAACGCCACGTTTTAATTCCGGTATATTTTCGATAAAATCGGTAAAGCTAACGTCACTTTGTTCTGCCTGGTTTTGAACCACTTCATTTTCAATCATTCTTTGGATAACCTCCATGATAATACTTTCCGGCGAAGATGCCCCAGCTGTTACACCAACCTTCTGCCCTGCCAAAGAATGCTTACACATCAATTCACAGACATCGTCAGGTTTTTCAACCAAGTACGTGTCGCCACACGCATTGCGACATACATCAAAGAGTTTCATAGTATTGGAACTTTTCTTGCTTCCAATCACTATCATTATATCAGAGTACGTAGCCAAGAACGCAGCTTCTGCCTGTCTCTTTTCAGTCGCTAAACATATTGTACCAAAAAATTCAAGTTTTGCAATTTTATTTTTTAATATTTCGCGTATTTTTTGGTGTATTTCGCAAGAAAATGTAGTTTGTGATACCAATATAGCTGATTTTTGTTTAAAATTTTGGCAATCTAAGTTTTCAGCGTCTTCAGTTGAAGTCAAAATAACTGCTGTGTTATCACATTCTCCGTTAATTCCAATTATTTCCGGATGATGCGGCGCACCGGTTATCAATATTTGTTTACCTTCAAGATAAGCCTGGCGAACGATGGTGTGGATGCGTCTAACATATCCGCAAGTACAGTCGGTCATTTTTATATTCGCGTCCAAGATAGTTTTTTCTTCTTGCGGCGGTATGCCATGCGCTCTGATTAATGTTTTAGCGCCTTTTGGGATGTCACTTATTGAGTCAACTACCTTTACACCGTTTGAAGTAAAATGCTCTATAACAAAATTGTTATGTATCAATTCTCCATACATATAAAATGGCGTCGGCAACGAAGACGCTATTCCTTCACGCAGCATTTCTTCGGCCGTTGCAACCGCTTTGGCGACACCAGCACAAAAACCGGCAGAAACAGCTAAGTTTATTTCACAAGGTTTATCACCATTTGAACTTCGGTATATAGTGTTCAATTTAAAATTATTGATAAATGCTGTCATCTGCCTCGTCCTTAATAAGTTGATCTTGCTTGCCACTCATGGCATGTAAATCTGACAGATTTTTATCGTCGGACTGTTGCTTTCCAAGATAATCAGTACATTTCTTTTCGTTAATTATCGGGCATTCCGGATATTTTTCTTGTTTAAGAGAATAAATTTTTTGCATTATATAATATGACATTTCATTACTACTTTGCTTTATCTTATCTTTGCTGACATTTAGCTGATAAGGCTCCCCAAAAGTAACATCAATTCGTCCGCCGATTTTGAAGCGGCCGGAAATTGCTACCGGTAAAATAGGAATATTATTGCGCACCGCGAAATGTGCGGTTCCTGTGCTAGGTGGATAGTCACGCAAATCAGCATCGCGAGGGACGCGTGTCGCCTCGGGGAATATACCGATAACCTTGCCAGATTGCAAATAATGCAACATCATCTTGGCAGTGTGCAAGTCCAATTTTTTCCGATCTACGGGTATCATTCCCCACCAACTAAAGAAAAGTCGCCCGACAGCAGCCTTCGTTAACTCACGTTTACCTACCCAGTAAATCCATGGTTTTACCCGTGTAAGAATTACCACTATATCCAACATCGACGTGTGGTTAGCAGTGAGCAGCAGTGGCCCTCGATCGGGTATATTTTCTAGGCCATGATAATGTACTCGGAAAAGTATACACTGTAAGAAGCGCACTATGGCTATTATAAATTGGCGAAAACCTCTTTTAGAATCAATGTCAATGTAATTGTCAGAATTATCTTTTTTTGCTTCGTTCATATTCTTTCACCAGTTTAAGCACAAAGTCGACGCATTCGTTTATAGACATTTCAGTGTTGTCGAGTGGAATCGCATCTGCAGCCTGTTTTAAGGGGGCAAAATCACGCTCGCTGTCTTGCCGATCACGATAGGAAATATCTGATTTCACCTCAGCAAGTGGCACCTTTTTGCCTTGAGCAGTTTGCTCCTTCCAGCGACGTTCAGCCCGGGCATCTATTCCAGCTGTCAAAAAAATTTTAATTTCTGCTTGTGGCAAAACATAGGTGCCTATATCCCGTCCGTCAAGCACACAGGGCTGTAATGCCGCTATTTCACGCTGTTTATCTACCATGGCCACGCGCACCGGTGGTAAAGCACTAATGTCTGATGCGGCGCGTGAAACTTCACCGGTACGGATCTTTGCTGTAACATCGATACCATTAACCGCTATCTTCTGATGGCCGTCAGCAAAACTGATTTGCAAATTCAGCTCAGGCAAAATAGCTTCGACAGCGTTTAAATTGTTCGGCTTGATCCCCTTATACAATGCGTACCAGGCACAGGCTCGATACATCGCCCCGGTATCTAAATAAGTAATCTTCAATTTTTCGGCTACAGCTCTAGCCAATGTGCTTTTTCCTGCACCGGCAGGCCCGTCAATTGCGATTGTGATTTTATCCATGTTATCACTCATTCCAATAAGTTATCAATACTCATCTGATTTTTAAGCTTGGCAGCTCCCTCTGTTTTTTGCAAATTAGCCGTCAACTCTTGTAAACTACTATACATTAAAAGTTCCATCGGTGGCAAAGCTTCTGTGCTGTTTAAACCGAATTCGGACAAGAACTTGTCTGTAGTGCCGAAAAGTTGCGGTCTGCCAGGAGCATCCAAAAATCCCCGCGGTTCAATTAAGTCGTGTTCCAACAGGCGGTGTATAAGGCCGTCGCTGTTCACTCCGCGTACAGCTTCAATCTGTGCTCTGGTAGTAGGCTGATTGTACGCTATAATAGCTAAAACCTCATAAGCTGCCGGCGTTATTGGCGGCATATTTTCCGGAGTGAATAAGGTTTGTAGAATTTCGCTTAAAATCGGTTTGGTCGCCATTGTATACGTGTCATTTACATTTTTCAAGTAAACACCTTTGCTTGGATCGGCAGCCCACTTGTCAGCCAAATTTTGTAAAATTTCTGCTGTCGCAGCTTTTTCTGTACCTAAAATATGAGCAATTGTTTCAAGCGGCAAAGGATCACCGGCGGCAAATAATACAGCTTCAACAATCGCTTCTTGGGGAAGTTTACCGACTTCACACATATGAATGATCTCCTTCATCGCGCAAAAATTCCTGCCAAGCCTGATCGTCAGCCTGCGGATTCTCTTCCAATAAAATTACGTCAAAAGACTTCTTTTGCGTAACCAGAATTTGGTTCATGCGCAACAACTCCAATATGGCAAGAAATCCGGCTACCAGCTCAGATTTACCCGCGTTGAACGGGACGAGTTCGAAGAAAAATAGACGTCTGCTTGCTTTAATTCGATTCAAAAAGTTCTTTATTTTTTGCTTAATCGGCACCTTATCTTGTCGCAACAAATATTCTACTCGTTTTCGAATGTCCTGGAAGCGATAAGCGTTCTTGGCCACCAACTTGTTACACGCCTGCATAAATTTGTCCATGCTCAACGGTGGTGAAGGCAGTTTGGCCAGCTTTATGCCTAAATCGGTCGGCGAAGCGGGACGGCGCACCAAGCAGCCGCCATATCGACTCTGGCGTTGTATTAAATCAGATGCCAACAATTTGCATCTTTTGTAAGCAACAAGTTGCATGACCAAATCAGTGCGAGGGTCATCATCGGCTTCTTCCTGAGTTGATCGCGGTAAAAGCAAGCTAGACTTCACTTGCAACAAAGTTGAAGCCATTACTAAAAATTCAGCTGCTATCTCAACTTTATTTTGGCGCCAATTTGCCAAGTAACTAAGGTATTGTTCAGTTATTTCCGTAATTTTAATATCATAAATATCCATCTTATTCTTTTCAATAAGATGCAACAACAGACTGAGGGGCCCTTCAAAGGCAGCCTCAGGTAATTTTATAGTTAGTTCTTCTACTTGTTCGTTCATTAAATCAGTATCTCGCCCAGAAAACGGAAAAGCAGGTCAATCGGCCGGTGAATAATCAGCTCAAACGGCGTGGCCACTACATGCAAAACGGAGTTAAGCACACTAGGCAGAAAAAGTATGACCGCAATAAATGCCAATCCTATGTAGCGTTCATATCTCATTATGCTGTAATAAAGTTTATTTGGTAACACTGCCCCAAACACCTTGTATCCATCCAGAGGCGGAACCGGCAGCACATTGAAAATAGCCAGATTTATATTGAGGATTGAGAACTTAATCAATATTTCCAGAATTATTTTTAATATATGAGAATCGTACAGTGAAACGGTTGTTTTCGCAGCTGAAACCGCCGCCAGAAGGAGCACGATATTTAATAAAATATTTGCAATAAAAGATAGGAAAAGATTGGACAACGGGCCAGCCACCGCTGTAAGAACCATACCTTTTTTCATACTGATACGGGGGTTAAACCGTGTCGGATTAATCGGCACAGGTTTCGCCCATCCTACCAATCCCCCAAGCATCATCAGCGTACCAAGCGGATCCAAATGCGCAAGAGGATTCAGGGTTATCCGCCCTGAATCCCAAGCCGTGTTGTCGCCGAGCTTATGCGCCACCCAACCATGCGCACATTCATGAAAGCTTAGAGAAAACAATAATACAACCACCGATATAACCGTCGAGAGTATAATGTCGGCTGTCGGCACCATTTTTATGCCCTCCTCACAACTTTGATACAACATTTCAAGCCGTTGATATTCCATTCTTTGGCAGCAAAATCCGTTGCGTCGTTGCAATTTTCAATTGAAATAGCCAGTGTTTCATCTTTGACGACATCGGCATATTTATTGAAAATGTCGACCAATTCCGGATCTGCTTGATAGTAAATAGCAATACGGTCTGCCACTTCAAAGCCTGCTTCCTTACGTGATGTCTGAATTTTGGAAATAAGTTCACGTACTAAGCCGGCAGCTATCAATTCCGGCGTCAGAGATAGATCTAAGGCCACCGTGATATCTCTATCCTGCTGAGTTGCCAAATCATTTTTTTGTGCGGTTTCAATCAGCAGATCATCTGCTGTCAAGCTGACTGGTTCACCGGCCAGGTCAACGGAAATCGACCCAGTTTCCTGCAATCTCTGCCAAGCCACACACGTGTCCATCGTTTGCAAAGCCTTGGTCAACAATGGCAACTGTTTGCCAAAACGTTTGCCTAAAGTCCGCAGCTGTGGCTTAAATTTATGATCGACTAGATCGGCCGCATTATCGGCATAAACCAACTTCCGAACATTGAGCTCGTCGGCAATAACGGCCAACATGGTTTCTGGCAGGCGCCGCGGTGATACAACCGTCATTTTCGCCAAAGGCTGACGATTTTTAACATTGGCCTCATTGCGGGCCGCCCGTCCTAGGGCTACTATTTGTAATACTTCCGCCATCTCAGCCTCAAGTTGTGAATCGATTTCGTTCAGATCGGCCACCGGATATTTTGCAAGATGAACCGATTCCGGAGCAGTGGCGTCTACACTTCTGACCAAATTTTGATAAATTTCTTCAGCAATAAACGGAACAAACGGAGCCGCCATTTCCACTACGCTACGCAAAACTGTATAAAGCGTTAGATAGGCATCTCGTTTATCCGCTTCCATCCCGTCCGCCCAATATCTCGTCCGGCAGCGACGCACATACCAGTTGGACAACTCGTCAACAAATTCCTGTAAGCTCCGCGCGGCAGCTGTAATGTCGTAATGATCTAAATAATCACGCACTGTCTTAATGGCAGATTGCAAGCGTGAAATAATCCATCTGTCCATGACTGACAGCTTGTTATATTCAAGTTTATATTTAGTAGGATCAAACTGATCAATATCTGCATACAAGATATAAAAAGCATATGTGTTCCACAAGGTACCCATGAAACGGCGTTGACCTTCCGCCACGCTGTCAAAGGAAAAACGACTAGGCAACCAAGGATTGCTGTTGGTATAAAAATACCAGCGCACAGCATCAGAGCCCATACGGTCAATTGCTTCTTGTGGAGAAATGACATTGCCTTTGTGCTTGGACATTTTTATGCCATCTTTATCTTGTACAAGACCCATGACAATGACATTTTCATACGGCGTCCGGTCAAAAAGCAACGTCGATATAGCCATCAGAGAATAGAACCATCCTCTTGTCTGGTCCTGAGCCTCGGATATAAATTGAGCCGGGAAATTGGCTTCAAACAATTCCTTGTTTTCAAATGGATAATGATATTGTGCAAATGGCATCGCGCCAGAGTCAAACCAGCAATCGATAACTTCGCTCACACGTTTCATAACGTGATTGCAATCCGGGCAAGGGAATTTTACCGCATCAATATATGGTTTATGTAATTCGATATCTTCCGGACAAGCAGGTGCCAAGCGACGCAATTCTTCTATCGATCCAACAACATGTAGTTTGCCGCAATGCTCACATCGCCAAACCGGCAGAGGTGTTCCCCAATAACGTTCGCGCGAAAGTCCCCAATCGATCGCATTAGCGATAAAGTTACCGAACCGGCCTTCGCGGATACTTTCTGGGATCCAGTTAACCTGATTGTTATTGGCAACCATAGCTTCACGCATTTGGCTCATACGTATGAACCAAGAATGTCTGGCGTAATAGATCAGGGGTGTGTCGCAGCGCCAGCAGAAAGGATAGCTATGTTCAAACTGTATGGCCGCCAAAAGACTTTTGTTCATCGCCATCATCTTAATGATCGGTTTGTCGGCATCTTTGCAGAACATACCAGCAAAATCGCTAACATCTTCATGCATAGTGCCGTCTTCTTTAACTAATTGAAGGAACGGCAGATCGTAGGCTCGACCGATTTGGGCATCGTCTTCACCGAATGCCGGGGCTATATGAACTATACCGGTACCGTCACTGAGAGTAACATAATCACCACAGGTAACGTAGTAAGCCTTTTTTTGTGCCGCTTCAATCGCTTTGCGGCCATAGGGGAACAACGGCTCATAGGTCACGTGTTCAAGCTCTTTACCTTTACATGTTTTAATCACCTTAGCCTTGTGACCGAACAGTTTTTCAACCAAGGCCACTGCAACCCAATATCGGCCGGCTTGTGCGGCATCAATTTTGAGTACGCCGCAGCTGCATTCATCCGAATCAGCAGACTGGTCTTTGTCGTCAACCATCACTTCAACTAAAGCATAGTCGGCCTCAGGGTTAACGCAAAGAGCCACATTGGAAGGCAAAGTCCAAGGTGTTGTCGTCCAAGCTGCGAACCATGTGTTTGCCTCGCCTTCGACCTTGAAGCGGATAAAGACTGAAGTTTCCTTCACATCTTTGTAACCCTGGGCCACTTCGTGACTGGCTAACGCAGTTCCGCAACGGGGGCAATAAGGAACGATTTTGTGTCCTTCGTACAAAAGTCCTTTTTCCCAAATTTTCTTAAGCGCCCACCATTCGGATTCAATATAGGTGTTGTCATATGTAACATATGGGTTATCCATGTCGGCGGAATAAGCTACCCGCTCGGACATTTGCTCCCACTCGTCCTTGTATTTCCAAACACTTTCTTTACATTTTTTTATAAACGGTTCAAGTCCATAGGCCTCAATCTGAGGTTTGCCGTTTATATGCAAGAGCTTCTCCACTTCTAGTTCAACCGGCAGGCCGTGGGTGTCCCATCCTGCTTTAAATTCGACATGGAAGCCTTGCATTCTTTTGTAGCGGGGAATTATGTCTTTAATCGCACGAGTCAAAAAATGTCCGATGTGGGGTTTGCCGTTAGCTGTAGGCGGCCCGTCATACTGAGTAAAGTTTTCGCCTTGCGAATTCAGCGCCGTCACCTTATGCCGAATATCGTGCTTACGCCAAAATTCTAAGACCTGTTCTTCCCTTTTTACAAAATTCATATCTGTGCTAACTTTTTTGTACATAATTTCCTCCTGCTTCCGCTCAAACATAATACTTGATTATAAACTGTAAATCAGGAAATTAAAAGATGCTAATCGCTAAGCTGTAGTCATGGTAAAAAGAGTCATTATTTTATGTTATAATCTTTTTATTCTATTTTATCAATTATTGTAATGCACAGATTTGCCGGAGGTTATCTTGTATCTACTGTTTTTTTCCCTTATTCTGCTCCTGGCCTTATTAGCCATACGTCTCGCTAAGAAATCGGGGATCCCCGCCCTGTTGATATTTTTGACTCTCGGTATATTATTCAAATATCTCGGGATCGAATTCAACAATTTTCATGTAGCTGACAAGATTGCGAACTTGGCTCTGATGATCATTATGTTTTACGGCGGTTTCGGTACCAACTGGTCGATGGCCAAGCCTGTTGCCGCCCCGGCAATTACCTTGGCGACCCTCGGCGTAGTATTTACCGCTGGATTTACCGGCATATTTGCGCACTATATTCTCGGTTTGAAATTTTATGAAGCTATGTTACTTGGATCGATCGTCGCTTCCACCGATTTTGCTTCAGTTTCCAATATTTTGGTTTCAAAAAAGCTTAATCTGAAGTATAAAACCGCGCCTCTTTTAGAAATAGAGTCTGGCTCCAACGACCCCACCGCCTATACCTTGACGATGGTCTTCTTGTGCATACTGCTGAACCGCAAAATATCCGTTCCGTTGCTGATATTTCAGCAAATTTGTTTCGGTATCGCCTTGGGATTCATTGTCGGTTACCTATTTATTCATGTTATTAAAAAATTGCATTTGACAGAAGACGGACTGTTCAGCGTTTTTATAGCTGCCATAATGCTTGGAACTTACGCCATAACCGATTTTATCGGGGGTAATGGATATTTGGCTTTGTACATACTTGGCATATATATTGGCAACAAGGAGTTCCATCATAAAAAAGATGTCGTGTTTTTCTATGATGGAGTTACTCAACTGGTAGAAATAATCTTATTTTTTCTGCTGGGGCTTCTTTCTGATCCAGCCACGATAATTCACTTCCTACCACTTGGTTTCGTGCTAATGCTGTTTATGTTGCTGTTTGCTCGTCCGCTGACCGTTTCCATTCTCATGTTCAAGTTTAAAACAACTCTGCGGCAAAACCTTTTGATTTCATTTGCTGGCATACGTGGAGGAGCAGCGATCGCTTTTGCAATTATGGCCATAAACGCCGGAATTGCGCTGAACATCGACCTATTTCATTCAGTTTTTGCCGTTTGTCTGTTTTCCGCTCTGATTCAGGGGTCTTTGATGCCATGGGTAACCGGCCTGCTCAAAATGTACGATCCGGCCGACAGTGTCTTGAAAACTTTTAATTCCTATCAAATCAAATCTGGCTTCAACTTTATCACCGCAACCGTACGTGACGGGAATGCTTGGATAGAAAAAACGATCAAAGATTTAAATCCGCAATTCAATTTTATAATTGCCAAAATTGAGCGTGGGGGGAAGACGATCATTCCTCGCGGCGACACTTCCGTCAAAGCCGGTGACAGAATCGTCCTGGGCGGTGAAGCATACTTTGACTACAGCGGAGAAGAATTAAAAGAAATCAGACTTGCCGCAGATCATCCTTGGGTCGGTCACAAGTTGAAAGACCTGCCTATAGCTTCGGATCAGCTGATCATTATGATCCAACGTGATGAGCGGGAAATCATCACCCCAAACGGCGATACAGGTTTGGTGGCCGGAGATCGTTTGGTTATCTTGGAAAAATATTGAGTCCCGCCCATTCGCTTGCAACGTGAAGATGTGCTTACTTCCCAACCGAAAAATTAAGTCGAATTCAACCTCGCGTATTTTTAAGTGGCTGGCGACGAATATTTCAGAACAGCCGGCTAACCGCCATAACATAAATCAAAATTATAATTATCGGCAAAACATATTTAAAATATAATCTGCTCGTTTTTGGTAGTTTAAGGCCACGCCCCATATTAACTTCATTTAGAAAGGCATCGAAACCGATTCCATAACGGGTCACACAAAAGAACAGATAGAATAGCGAACCGAGGGGCAAAATATTAGCACTGACGATAAAGTCCGAAAGATCCATTATATTGTCAAAAAATCCGAACGGTTTAAAGGTAGACCAAATGTTGAATCCTAAAATATTCGGTATATTTAAGCAAAAAACAATGACTCCGGTTAACAGTATGCAGAGTTTTCGAGATCTGCCGGTCAATTCTACTAAACAAGAAACAATATTTTCCAGTACGGCAAGCAAAGTAGACAGTGCCGCAAAAGTCATGAAAACAAAGAACGCAACCGCAAAATACCGGCCATAGCTCATAGCTTGGAAAATACGCGGCAAGGTCACAAAAATAAGATTAGGTCCCTCGTCGGCCGGGATATTAAACGTAAACGCCGCCGGAAATATAATGAAACCGGATAAGACTGCCACCAGGGTGTCTAGAACACCGATCTGAACTGCCTCATTCAAAAGTGTCCTTTCACGACCGATGCGGCTGGCGAAAATTGCCATCGCCGAAACACCAAGGCTCAAGGTAAAGAAAGCCTGATTTAGGGCGTCAAATATAACTTTTGTCCATCCTATCGATTGAACATGTTTAAGGTTCGGCAACAGATAAAATTTCATCGCTGCCGGGGCTTCTTTAAGCTGCATACTTACCACGGCTAAAACGATTAGGATGATGAAAAGCAAACTCATCATGCCTTTGTTAAGTTTTTCGACGCCGCGATTAAATCCGAGGCTGCAAATGAGTAAGCAAATAAGGATTACAATGGCAGTGAACACAATCATACGCCCCGGATCGGAGAGTAAATAAGTAAAATATTTTGCCGGGTCAAATGTATTCCAGCTGCCCACGTCAGCAAATCGGCCATGAACAAAACCAACTACATAGTCAACCATCCAGCCCGCTATCATGGCGTAATAGCTAAGTAATATCAGGCAGCCGATCAGGGCTAAATACCCAACCCAAGGCCATTTATATGTCTTTTTTGGCTGCAGGACAGAAAACGACTTTATCGCGGTGCTTCGGCTCATGCGGCCGACTGCAAATTCACAAAGCATTACTGGCAAGCCTATTATAAGCAGGCAAAGCAAGTATACTAAGACAAATATAGCTCCGCCGTTTTTATAAACCATATATGGAAATCGCCAAACGTTACCGAGTCCTATAGCACAACCGGCTGCCAACAAAATGAAACCTAAACGCGATTGGAAATGAAGGCCGTGTCCGCTGCGTTTTTCAGTTATTTCGCTTAGTTCAGGGATCCGGCCTGCCTCTTGATTTTGTGAAAAATTTATTTTTGTCATCGTAATCCCCCGTCAAAGTTGAACTAAAATTAAATATAATTTTATATTTTAGCAAATAATGGTGTCTAACTTCAAGTTAATTTTAATTTTTGTAACACTTAGTTTAAATTTGTATCCAACCAACGCCGAAAGTATATAATATAAAAAAAAGGAAGTGGGGAATATTTATGAGAACAGCTTTCATTGGAACAGGTGTCATGGGTGCTCCTATGATCAAAAATCTTTTAAAAGCAGGCCATGCAGTAACCGTGTACAATCGGAGTCCGGCCAAAGCAAAAACTTTGGAGAAATTTGGGGCTAAAGCTGTAGAAAGTATTGATAACGCCATAGCGGAAGCCGATGCGATAATAACTATCGTCGGGTACCCCAAGGATGTGGAGGAATGTTATAACGCAATTATACCTAAGGCAAAAAAAGGGGCGATTCTCATTGATATGACCACCTCTTCACCTTCGCTAGCCAAGACAATTGCCGAAAGAGCAGCTGCAGCCGGACTGGAGGCTTTGGACGCTCCGGTTTCTGGGGGTGACATAGGGGCCAAAGAAGGGACACTGACCATCATGGTCGGAGGCGATAAAGCAACTTATGAAAAGGCTCTGCCGCTTTTTTCTGCCATGGGGAAAACAATAAATTATATCGGAGGCGCCGGCAGCGGTCAGCATTGTAAAATGGCAAACCAGATTGCGATTGCAGGAAACATTGCCGGTACAATGGAAGCGTTGACCTATGCCATACGCAATTGTCTCGATTTAGATGCTGTTTTAAGGGCTATTTCCAAAGGATCCGCAGCCTCTTTCCAACTCGATTATGGCTCACGGAAAATTACGGCCGGCGACTATGCCCCTGGCTTTTTTATCAAGCACTTTATTAAGGATATGCGCATTGCGCAAGCTGAAGCCATGCGGGAAGGACTTTTGTTACCGGTTTTACAGCAAGTATTACAAGAGTTTGAGTTTTTGGCAGCACGCGGCTACGGAGATTTAGGGACACAAGCCCTATTTAAATACTACAATGAGAACTGACTTTGATTAGGCACAGTTCGTACGGTTCGCACAGTTTATGCACCAAGTCGATTCGCGTTAAGTCTGATTATATCAGAGCCTAATTAAAAGTCCGGCTATTTAATAATTTTCCGTAAATGTATTGGATGGTACAAAAACAGGTGCCACTATACGGTATAATAATGATAAGACCTTGGAGAGGGTCAAAAATCACTACTACTATTAAAAAACGAGGTATTGAAATGGTTTCTTTTACAGAAGATATGAAGAAAATGATCGGTGAACAACTTTGCATGATCGCCACCTGCTCGGGAGATAATCTACCGAACATCGGGCCCAAACGTTCCGGCCGCGTTTACAATGATCACCAAATTATTTGGAATGAAAACACCAATAAGCAAATTATCAAAGATATTCGTAACGGTTCCAAGGTTGCTATTGCCGTGGTTGATTGGCCGAAGCTGAAGGGTTTCAGATTTGTTGGAACAGCTGAAATTTTTGAAGAAGGCTCAGAACCATACAAAGATTGTGAAGAAAAAGCACCGTCACTGCGCATGGGAAAACCTAAGCTGGCGGTTGTCTTCACCTGCGAAAAAATCTACTCACTTGATTCCGGAGCAAATGCCGGTGAATTATTGGCAGAGTAATTTACCTGACGGTACTCTCATTCCGTAAAGGAAACTGATTATCGTCTGAAAGTCCGAGCAGCTGTCATCTGTCTGCTCGGACTTTTTTCGCCTACCTCTTGCATTAAACAGCTTAATGCGTTATCATTATAGGGCGCTGCGGGAATGGTGGAATGGCAGACGCGCTAGCTTCAGGTGCTAGTGATCGCAAGATCGTGCAGGTTCAAGTCCTGTTTCCCGCACCAGATAAAAAAGGCAACTGTGAGTTGCCTTTTTTAGTTGATAATTTTATACATTGCGTTCGCTTATCCATTCATTTTTTATATTGGAGGGATATAATAACGTTTTTAGTTTTGACATGTTATTTCTGGTCGTAACCCCGAATTTTTAGCTCTATTTCATCCCGTTTTAAGAAATACGCCCGTTATCCATACAAAATACTTCCGTAGCTATGTTCACTGTAGATTGGCGATGTGAAACCAGCAAAACCGTTCGTCCGACGGTTTCATTTTGAATAGACCGTAAGATAATAGCTTCATTTAAACTATCCAAATTGCTCGTTGGCTCATCCAGCAACATGAACGGGGCCTTATGTAGGAATGCCCGTGCCAAACCAATACGTTGTCTCTCTCCACTGGACAAGTTTGATCCAGCCTCGCCGACCTGAGTTTCATAGCCTTGCGGAAGCGACATGACGAAATCATGCAAAGCTGCTTGCCTGGCCGCTGCTATGACCTCCTCATCTGTAGCTGTCAAGTCACCTATGCGAATGTTGTTGGCGACAGTGTCCTTAAACAGCTGAGTTTCCTGTGTCATATAGCTTTCAATTTCGCGCAGATTGGAAGTATTAATTCGGTTTATGTTGCGATTGGAAATCAAGATTTCACCTTTTTCGACCTGATGGAAACGCATTAAAAGTTTCAACAATGTTGATTTACCGCTGCCCGACTTCCCAACAATGCCGATTATTCTGTTTGGACGGAAAGTGAGGCTACAATCCTTTAAAATATCTTCAGTTTCGTAGCCAAATGTCACGCTTTTAACCGCAGCACCATCAAAGTCGACTTTGGGCTGTCCAGTAATTTCCTCCGTTGCGGGAATTTCATCTTGAATAGCCAGAACACGGGCTGCGGCGGCGAGCGTAGGAGCTAGGGTTGTCCCGAGATTCGCCAAGGCCGATACAGGGCCAAATGAAGACATTAAAGCTACAAGTGGAATGATAAACCCGGCCAAGTCAACCTGTCCGTTCATATACAGATGGCCGGACATAATAAGCATCCCAATATCAAATAACAAGATTACAGAATTGCTCAAGGCCGAATTAGTGGAAGCAAGGCTGCTCAGGCGTCCACGCTTTTTACTGAAATCCTCAGTTTTGGCGGTCATTTCGGCCAGCCTTTGTGCCCCGCAATTATATTGAATTGTTTCATCTAAACCACGAATATTTTCCAACATGTAGGCGGAGAGGTCACCGGCCTGCGCCCGCAATTCAGTCCCTGTCGTACCATTGCGCTTAGCGATTAAAACCGGCAAAATAAGTCCGACTGTCAGGAAAGCAAGTAAGGCCAATAGGCCAAGACGCAGATCAAAGCTGCCTATGAATATGCACATAACCGTAGAACTTAGTACGGCAATGCATACAGGGGAAATTGTATGGGCAAAGAACACTTCCAAAAGTTCAACATCTGAGGTTATAACACTGATTAAATCGCCTTTGTCCCGTACATCAAGCTTGGCTGGACAAAGTTTTCTCAGCGCACGAAACAATTTGTCTCTAATAACAGCAAGTAAAGTAAATGCGATATAGTGATTCGTCCACTGCTCACCCAGACGAAAAACGGCCCGCAATACAGCAAGGCAAGGTAAAATAATCCATAGTGTAGCCAAGCTGCGTGATGAATCGGTTGCTATACTAAAAATTGCCAAAGCTCCGACAATGGGAATGAATTGCGCCGCTAAAAAGCCTAATGTGCCCATAACGACCGCGAAAACCATGCGTCGAACCAAAGGGCCTACCAAACTAAGCAAGCGAAAAATAGTTTTTATTTTCGAATTATTTTTCATTATCCGACCTCCGTGCATAGTTTTCCAGTTCAACCTGAGTTTTCCAAAGAGCAGCATAACAGCCGTTAAGACGTATAAGCTCATCATGCTTGCCCTGTTCCTTTACTTTCCCATTTTCCAGGCAATAAATACAGTCAGCTTCAGCTACATTGGCCAAACGATGCGTAATCATAATAACGGTTTTAGACTTGGACAGCCGCCTGATCTCAGCTAAAATCGCATTTTCACTTTCACTGTCGATATTGCCGGTAGCCTCATCGAATAAATATATTGAGGAATCATGTAAAATAGCGCGGGCAAGTGCCAACCTCTGTCGCTGACCGCCGGACAAATTACCAGCATTCTCCGTCAACTTAGTTTCCAAACCCTCTTCATTTTTGAGGAATCCGGCCAGCCTACAGTCTTCTAGCACCTCCCACATGCGTTGTTCATCAGGCTCAGTCATGGCTAAAGCAAGATTTTCCCGCACTGTTCCTTTAAAAAGCACCGACGCTGCTCCGAGGTAAGTCACAACTTGCTTCAAGGCAGCAACCGATATTTCTGTTATCGACCGTCCGCCTATGGTTATTTCCCCGCTATCAGGGCAATTTCGGCCGTTAAGTAAATATGCCAAGGTTGATTTGCCACTGCCAGATTTACCTACAATACCGATAAACGACGGCGAAGGGATTGTGATATTAACCTTCTTCAAGGCTTCTCTGCCTTCAACATACGAAAATGATACGTTATGCAAAACGATCTTACCACCGACCAATGAAAGTTGCTTGGGAGGCGGATTCGGTGTATCCAAAAACTTTAAAATTTTCTCACCAGCCGCCATTCCGTTCATGGCAACATGGAAAAAACTGCCTAGACTACGCATTGGCAAGAAAAATTCCGCACTGAGCAAAAGCATGAAAATGCAAGCGGCAAGAGAAATTGTGTTACTTCGAAATGCTTGAACGGTTAGGATAATACCTAGAACCGCCCCGCCGTAGGACACCAAATCCATAATTACTAAAGAATTCAGCTGCATCGAAAGCACCGCCATTGTAACTTTGCGGAACCGCTCCGCTTCAATATTCATCTCTTCATTTTTTTTGGCATCAGCCATATATGTCTTCAGAGTAGTCAGGCCTTGTAAATTTTCCAGAAAAGAACTGCCAAGTTGCGTATATTGTCCCCAGTATTTGCGCAAAAGTCGTTTGGCAAATTTCTGAACTGCAATGATTGCAACCGGTATTAAGGGCACGCATGCAAGCAAAACAGCCCCGATTTTTAGGCCGCCGCAACCGGCAAAAAAGGCTGCCATAGTCAGCGGAGCAACAAAAGCATAAAATAATTGCGGCACATAGAGACCGAAATAGCTTTCCAGCTGTTCAACGCCCTCCACCCCGGCCTGAACCAACTCAGCAGCACTTGTAGTTTCGCGCCAAGTTGAGCCCAGTTGCAATAATTTTGCGTAAATTTTGCATCGCAAAACTTTTTTGATATTACGCGAAGCCAGATAACTCATCTTCGCCGCGGCTTTTCGCATTACAACCCGAAGAAAAATTAAAAAAAGCATCGCACCGACTGCCGTCTCCACAGCGAAAACAGATGACGATTTAAGGTAAAAATATTGAATCGTCGAGGCAATCAGCCAATAAAGTCCAGCGCTCAAAATAAGTTCCAGCCACTGAAAAAAGATATTACCGGCAATAAAACGTTTACTCTCCGGACAAATTTGCAACAGTCTTCGGTCAAGCATAAGTCTTCCCTACTCCTTGTAATTTCTAACAGCTTAACAAATTTCCGGCTTAATTAACATGATAAATTATAAGTAAATAAGCGTGGAATAACTTTTATCGGCAAAATATATATTCAGGTTGGCGGCATGTAAAAATGTCGTCCAACTAAGGTGGTTTGACAAATACGACCGATCGAGGTATATTAAGCCGGAAATGACACTGTGTCATTTAACAATGCCACAACAAGGAGTTCACGCGAAGATGCCTAAAACTACTTTTTTCAACCTAAAAGAAGACAAAAAAGCTCAAATCGTCCAATCCTTAATTAAAGAGTTTGAAGCTAAAACAATGTCGGAAGCCACCGTAAAAGATATTGTTGAGGCCTTGGAAATCCCACGTGGAAGTTTTTACCAATATTTTTTCAGTCTAGAAGAAGCTTATTTCTACATTCTAGATTTAAAATTCGATTTTATTCACCTGGAATTTTTAAAAATATATACTGCTAAGTCAAATAATTTAAGACAGGCTCTATTGGAATACGGGCAATTTTTGGCGAAAGAAATATATAAACCAGAAAATTATAAACTATTTCGCAACCGCTATCTAACTTGGAATGCACGGTTGGAGCGCGACCGTCAAGCCTATCTTGCCCAATTCCCCCGCAATGAAGAGTACTTAAAGTTGATGTCGGATAAGAAGCTGAGCATCATCGGGGCTTTGGTGCATCACCTAATCCAAAAATTATTCAACAATGAGTGGGGAAAAGCTACATTTCTCAAAGAGTATGAGGAATTAGTTAATTTTATTATGGGAGGAATAAATTATGTTTAAATTGTTTGAGGTCTATTTCGATTTAATTTATCTGTCCTTAATGTTCGGGATGGGATTGCGTACTCTATTGGAAAAAGGTAAAAGTCGCAAGTTGTTGGCCGCAATGGCAATTTTATTAGCAGCAGGTGATGCCTGCCATCTTCTACCTCGCGTGTATGCTCACTTATCACCGGGCGGTTTGGCGGCTTATACCTATTACCTTTCTTATGGACAAATGATTACCGGCTTAACAATGAGTGTATTTTACCTACTGTTTTTGTTTTATTATCAGGAAAAAGGTGGCAAGATTACCCCGATGCGCCGCTATATATTCTTTGCCCTGTTTGCCTTGCGCATATTGTTCGTCTTGTTGCCAAACAATAACTGGGGCGGCGAAAGTCCGTATTACATGGCTCTGTTACGGAATGCACCTTTTCTGCTCATGGGGATCGCTTTGATCGTTTGGATGCAACAAGAACAAAGTTTACCTACATTGCGTCAAAGCAGTCTTTTCATCGGCGGCAGTTTCTTGTTTTACGCTCTCGTTGTTCTATTCGTACCGTTTATTCCTATTTTTGGTGCTTTTATGATGCCGAAAACCGTTTGCTACATTCTTCTTATTTTCGGGCTGTACAAAGAAGAGACCGGAAATTTCAGCCGCTACAGTTTTTTGAAAGCCTCGCTTACCTGCCTTGAATTAGCTCTTATTTTGGGGGTTTTTTATCGTGAATTTACCAAACTGTTTTCTTATCAATCCACAAATAAATTGGTTTTGGGGCATCCTCATATGTTGATCTTGGGTTTCGTGATCTTTTTACTCCTCTACCTCTTGGCCACAATTGAAAAATTAGATGTAAAATATATCAAAAAGTCTTACGTTGTTTATATTTTAGGTCTTGCCTATTTCATCGCCTCGATCCTTTTGAGAGGGATATATCAAGTTGCCGCGCATGGACATACAGTATATGCCGACTCGATCATCGCCGGATTCGCCGGTATCGGTCACCTTGTTTTGGGAGTAAGTTTGATCTCTATTTGCATGGCAGTACTCAAAAGCTTGCGCGTTAATAAGTCCATCCGGCCATATTAAGCAAAACAAATTTTGGTTTTCTTCTATGTTTATTACAATAAATCATCTGAGGTATTCTAATTGCAACAAGACCGCAGCTTTTAACTACGGTCTTGTTTTTTGTAAGTTTTTCCTAGCTGTACAAAACATTCTACATTTTGCTAGACAAATATTCTTAATGACCTATCTAACTCTTGAAATGGATATTTTTAGGCATCTTGCTCTCCGGCATATCGGAGTGCTTAGTCTAATTTCTCTTGTAGAATCTTCATTATCTATTATATTAGCAACTAAATTATTAAGATATCAAAACAAAATAGCACATATAGTCTGAGAAGAGTAAAGAAAATTCAAAAATAATTACAAAAACAAAATATATTTTGCCAATGCACTTGTGCAAAATATAAAAATGTAATATTATGCAAGCAAATGAAAAAATAGTCTAATTGTTTTTAATCAAGCAATCGATATTTAAATTAATTTTTAAGGAGGGTTAATATGACAGAAATTTATAATTATAGCGTTAAAAACCAAAAGGGTGAAGATATTTCTTTAAATCAATTCAAAGGAAAAGTATTATTGATAGTAAACACAGCAACAGGTTGCGGGTTTACTCCTCAATATAAAAAATTAGAAGAAATATTTGAAAAATATCATTACCAAGGATTTGAAATAATAGATATCCCTTGTAATCAATTTGCAGGTCAAACACCTGGAACTGATGAAGAAATAACTAATTTTTGCACGCTAAAGTATGGTACAAAGTTCCCACAAATGGCTAAATCCAATGTAAATGGTGATGATGCTTTACCATTATTTGAGTATTTAAAAAGCCAAAAAGGATTTTCTGGATTTGGAAAAGGACCAAAAGCATTGATGATGTCAGTAATGTTAAAAAAGATTGATAAAGATTATAAAAATAATCCAGATATCAAATGGAATTTTACAAAGTTTTTAGTAGATCGTGATGGAAATGTAGTTTCTCGTTTTGAACCAACTGAAAGCATGCATGAAGTTGCAAAAGCAGTTGAATCATTATTATGATTGATAATCTTAAATCTGATAGAAGATCCTATCGAATTTTTAAAAGATGGTTTAGAAATTTCAAAATATGAAGTAGATAATTTTTCTATTTCTTCTCTCAAGTAATCAATATCTTTCTTGTAAATGACACCACTTGTATTAGTGGCTTTTGCAATCTGGTTTATATTATTTGTTACATTTGAAAGTAGCCGTTGGAGATGTCAAAATAAATCAATCATCGTAATATCTACGCAAAAGACCGCAGTCTAAAAACTACGGTCTTTTTTTGTCCAAATGTAAACCACTTGGAACTATTATTCCCATTCTTCTTTTCCAAACGTCCAATATATCCCAAACCATTCAAAATACTGGATTCTATTTTTTGTAGTATCACTAAATCTACCTAATTATAGGACGTTTTCAGATTTTTAGTCCCGTCCCAGTCCCAGTACCAGATAAATTTATAAATTATCATCGTTTGTCAAATCATCTTTTAAGCAAAACTCTTCATTAATTTTGATAACCATTAAAGCAAAAATCTTTAACAATTGATAATAATCACTTTCATGTTCTTCTATGCGTTGAGTATTATTACCATGTAAATACTTATTTCTAATAGCAGGTCCATTATCAAATTGCCTGTCATTAAGAATATAGTTTAAATAATCCTGCTCTGGTTTGGAAAAAAGTGTAGATTCAAATATAACTTTTTTATTAGTGATTAACTCGTCTAATAAATCACTATTTTTGTAATAGGATAAGCATATCACATCATTATTATAAAAATCCTCTAAAATTCTCACTATTTCCATTCTAAAACGTATATATCCATATTTATCTTCATGAATAATATTTTTATCTTTTAGCCAGTTTAGGCTTAAAACCTGATACTCAAAGAAATCCGAAAATAACATATCCTCATTCTTTATTAAATCTGCAAAATTATTATAATCTTTCTTGCTTTCAACATAAGCTAGTTCGGATTGATCCGAAAACAATAAGTACGAAATATTTAATAATTCTGTATCGACTATGTATCCATATTTTTTTACAAAAAAACTTGGAATATCTTCTATTAATGGTGAGTTTCTTGATATTTCTAATAATTCCATATCTATCTCCCCATTATTAACAAAAAACATAAATTGTCTTAAAATTGAATCCAACTCGGAACACATTGTTCTCATTTTTTCCAAAAAAGATGATTCCGAACTTGGTATTAATAAAGAAAAACCTTCTGCTTTGAACTCTTTATTCAGGTATTCTTCAAAAAACCACTTGAAAATATTTTCCAATCTTTTGTCTAATTTATGAAGTTCATTATAATATGCTCTAATTTGCATACTAGATATCATTTCTTTAAGCATAAAGGATGCTCCAATCGCGTACTCTCTATTTCCTTTTACGCCAACTAATCTTTCAAGACTTCCAATGTGATTTTTATTTGATGGAAAAGTTGATCTGAAAAAACGATCTACATATTCAAAAAGATATATGAAATTATTTAGTAGTGTTGGATTATCTAAATTTTCTTCTAACCATAAACGACTATATATAATTTTGGGATTCAATTCATCTTCATAAGAAACATCAATCTCTTCTTTGTTATTAGAAAAGCCCACAATAGCTCCAAATGAAAATCCTGTACCAGATTCAAAGCTTTTTTCAACAATTCTTTCATGTTGTCTTTTTGACTTTAATCGAATTTTATCACTAATAGGAAACTCTTTTGTCCCTCGAGATTTAGAAAGTAGAAATAAATAATTCGGGTTAGCATCTTCTCTATCAATATACTTTTCTATTATTTTGATTCTCCGATTTGTTTGTAATGCACTTGGAATATAGTATATCTTATGGTTTCTTTCTTTACTTGCTAGATGATGCGAAATCAAAATCTCAGCACTAGACTTAGATTGCTTCATATAATCACTAATTTCATTATTATAATATTGAACTATGTCCTTATGCTCTAAGATTATATAAAGTGGAACATTAAATATTTCTAACAAACTTATAAATTCTTCAGGAGATATATTTTTATAAATTTTATATGTCTCAAACACATCCCAAAAAGAATCCCTATAGTGAATGCTAGTTTCAGGATAAAAAGTTTTAATACATAAGTAATCAATGTCAGAAAAAAATCTTCCTATTATGGGTCTGAAACTATTTGCCACTGAGGTTAATTTCCTATAGTACTCTTCACTCCATGACTGCAACATAACCTTAGAATCAAATAATAAACAAATATTATACATTTCCAAAATATTGTTTATTGTATATCCCGTATTGGTTTCATCAAAAACATTAATTATTTTTTCAGCTTTTTCCAAGTTCCTTCCAATGCTCAAATCCGATTTGCTATAAAACTTTGCTCCAATATACTGTGAATCCATCGATTCAACCTCTTTTCTAACATTATTTAACCTCAACTACACTCATCTTTGATCTTAATTTTCTCTTATTATATCCTATTGTTTTGCTTATCTCAAAACAAGTCGTATCATATCATTAAAATTATCAGAACAATTATACTTCTTTTTTGAAAAATTTTTATTATATAAATTCGCCATACTCTACCTCACTTTATTTACCAAACTATTAACTAAATCTTCATCTTCTATCTTTGTAATTCCAAAGCTCTTTTTACCAGCATCTTTGATAGAAGCTCCAATATGATAAACTTCTACTTTATCTATGATTAAAAATCTATCGTGAAAATCTGTTGTAGTTTTAACTGATAGCTTTGGATATTGAGCATTAAATTTCGTTATATCTTTTGTTGATAGATTTCCTTTTCCTGCTGTCATAATTACAACATCTACACTCTTATTCTTCTTGCAAAGAATATTTAAGGTGTTGACATCGACATAGTTGTCAATCAAAATTATTTCTTAATTAGCCTTTTTAACAAGTCCTACAATAAAGCTAAACGCGTCATAAATTTGCCCATCGAAAAAAATATTTTGCTTAACCTCAGTATTGGTAGCTAAATAATTAAATACTTCTTCCAGCTTCTTATCTGTTTCCAATTGCTTTAACTCAACCCTATCCAATCTTGAAATCAGCTATTGATTGGAAATCAAAAATCTTCTCATCTCCACAAAGCTATTCATAATTTTAATACTGACTTCGACTGCTACATCACTTTTAAGAACAGCAGAAAGCATGGCGATACCTTGTTCTGTAAATACATATGTCATATATCTTCTGCCACCATAATTATTATTGGAACTTGAGCTTCCATTTTGTCACCTCAAGTTTTGTTTATTTCTTTTTCTCTATAATTGAAACCATATCTCCAAAATCAATACCTAATTTGGTTCCAATACGATATAAAACATCCATGCTAACAAACTCTCCTCTGCCCATTTTGGATATAGTTGCAGGAGATAATTCACAAGCATTTGCCAAAGCTTTTTTATTCATATTTTTGTCTATTAAAACTTTCCACAATCCATTATAACTGACTTTCATATTTTCACTCCTTAATTATAGGTTTATGAAGTTATTTTATATATTATAGCATTTTTTACTATATTTTTTAAGAGCTAAATTTTGAAAGAAGTTTATTTTTGTATCCAACAAATTACTTCTTCCTCTTCAGTAATAATGAATGTAAAACCCCTTGCCTTTTGAGAACAGTATACCTGTGATTATTTATTGGAGCATATTAGTACTTATTACCATATTTTTTCTGTTCAAAAATATGGATAAATTAGAAAACTATCGAAATGAAATGATTAGAATGATAGATAATGAAATATGTGAAATATTAATTGAAAATAATGTTGGCTATCAAAAAAAAAAAAAAAAAAAAAAAAAAAAATATTAACGTTATTGAGTATTTTAAGTTGGAATTGGAGCCTATAAATGAAGTACATAAAGAATATCCAATATTAAACTCGATATCATCATTTGGAGCAAATTTGTTTTCTTTGATATTAGGAATCATTGCTTGTAGTTTAATAGATAAAAAATTAATTCAAAATGGGGTTAAAATATATGGAATAGCAATAGCAGTTTTAATACTTGTTTTCATTGTAATCGTAATAATAAAAACATATATTTACTTTAATAGAAAAGATAAATATGCAGATCAAACTCGAAAATTAATTATAGAGTTGAAGCGAATAAAATTATTAAATAGAATCATGTAAGTACAAAAGTAGATATAAATATGCTTCTAATGAATGCAAACTTAAAATAAAGTATTATTAATAATTCAATTTAACGGATAAGAAATAAATTCAATCGTTTTATGCTCAAAATTTGAAATAATAGTTGGGGATGAATGAAAAACATTGCTAAAAAACTATAAATGAACAATCACAATAGCAGTCTAAGTAATTGATATAACACTATTGCTTGATAAGGCACTTGAATATATTATTCTGATAATAATGACCGTGTTTTGTACATCTAACATAGTTTTAAAAAAGGGATTATGATAGTAGAAAATGTAGTATTGGTGTTAGGTACGATTTTTCACTTTAATTTACAGACAATTTCAAGTTTATGAGTTATAGAACAAAAAGACCGTAACAACTAAGCTACGGTATTTTGTATTTTCTTGTAAAGCCACTGGGAGCTATTACTCAATTTATTACTTTTGAAATCTTTACCCAATTTTGTCCCAGTCGCTCGTTTCAATAGACTCAAAAGCCTAGTTTTAAGCCATTTCTATGATTTTTTGCTGTTATTCCCATTCGATCGTCGCTGGCGGTTTGCCTGTAACATCATACACAACCCGATTAATCCCTTTGACCTCATTTACGATACGGTAACTCACCTTTTCGAGCAACTCCCATGGCAGTTTTGCCCACTCCCCTGTCATGAAATCATTAGTTATGATGGCGCGTAAAGCTGCAATATAGTCATAAGTCCGTGCATCACCCATGACGCCCACTGATTTAAGTGGTGTGAGGACGGCAAAGTACTGCGAAATTTGCCGGTGCAGACCGAAATTGAAAATTTCCTCACGGAAAATAGCGTCGGCGGCGCGCAAAATATTCAACTTGGCTTCGGTAATTTCACCCAAAACACGAACCGCCAAGCCCGGTCCGGGGAATGGTTGACGCCAAGCCAATTCTTCCGGCATCCCCAAAGTCATGCCGACTTTTCGTACTTCGTCTTTGAAAAGATTTCGCAACGGCTCTATAATCGCTTTAAAATTAATCTTATCCGGCAGGCCTCCGACGTTGTGATGGCTTTTGATTACGGCCGCCTTATCCGTACCACTTTCGATAACGTCCGGATAAATCGTTCCCTGTACCAAATAATCAACATTGTGATATTCGTCAGCAATTCTTTCAAATACTTTAATAAATTCGGCGCCAATAATTTTACGTTTTTTCTCCGGGTCGGCAACACCTTGCAAAGCAGTCAAAAACTGTTGTTTGGCATCAATACGCCGAATATTCATATTGTAATTTTTCCCAAAAACTTCCATAACCTGCTCCGACTCGCCCAAGCGTAGCAAGCCATGATCAACGAAAATGCACGTCAGATTGTTACCGATGGCTTTATGAACAAGCAAGGCCGCAACCGCTGAATCAACTCCGCCACTGAATGCACAAATCACTTTTGCCGATCCTATCGCCTCACACAATTTTTTAACCATGGCACCAGCAAAATCATTCATCGACCAGCTGCCTTTCGCGCGGCAAACTTTATAAATAAAATTGTCCAACATTGTTCTGCCTTCTAAGGTATGTTCGACTTCAGGATGAAACTGGATGCCATAAATTTTGCGTTTTTCGTCGGCATAAGCTGCAATCGGGCAAGTTTCTGAGGCCGCCAACACAGTGAAGCCGTTCGGCAGGGAAATTATTTGGTCACGATGGCTCATCCAAACTTGTGTCGTCGAGGCGACAGAAGCCAATAACGTGCCGTTGTCTTTAACTTGAACTTCACGTTTGCCGTATTCACCTTTGCCGGCCGCCACCACTTTGCCGCCCATAATATGAGCCAACCACTGAGCTCCATAGCAAATTCCCAGCAGCGGTATGCCTAAAGTAATGATACCCATGTCAGCGCTTATCCCGGCTTCATCATAGACGGAGTTCGGACCCCCGCTTAAAATCACACCGCAATATCCTCCGGCAACAATTGTCGCGGCTGAGGTCTCTGCCGGCAAAATTTCGCAGTAAACCCCGGCTTCTCTGACGCGACGTGCGATCAATTGTTTATACTGTCCGCCGAAATCCAGCACAGCTATTTTTTCGTCTATCAGTCCAGCATGGCTCAAATCCAAGTTTAAAATCTGTTTACTCATATTTCTCTCGTTTCTTAATGATTTAACGCTAACATTATAACAAAAATATTTTCTTTATCCACTGAAAAATACTTAATAAAACGCGTGAGTCATTTGTTATTTAACCTCGATTCAGCAGGCGCTTGTACGTAACATCAATTCCCAGGGCTCCTAACGGCGCTGTGATCAAAATAGCAAGAACAGCAACTGACAACACAATTTGTCCGCAAGGCAGCCCCATAGCCAAAGGGACGGAACCAATGGCAGCTTGGACAGTTGCTTTCGGGAGATAAGCGAGCATACAGAATACACGCTCTTTCCAGACCAAATGTGTGCCGAGCAAGCAAATGGCAACGCCGAAGGAACGAAAAATCAAGGCAATAAAAATCATCAGCACGGCCATAATTCCGGCATTCAAAGTATATCGGATGTCCACAGCCGCACCAACTAGCGCAAACAGGAGAAGCTCCGCTGCCGGCCAAATTTTGCCAAACTTTTCTGATAGACGTTCAGACACACAATCACAGCTTTTGATTTTTAGAACGCAAGCCATGCTAACTACCGCCAGAAGACCTGAAACAGGCAAAACTCCCTTCAACCATTGTTCGATCGCCATTAGCATAAATGCCGTGCCCAAAATAATAATTATTTTAATGCTGTTTCGTATACAATGCTTATACTCATAGGCTGTTTCAAATAGCTTGCCTAATATGTAACCGGTGACTGCCCCCAGAAGAATACCAAGTATGACCGAAACGGGAATGTTAACTAAATTTGCTAAATTTGCTTTTCCACCGCCGGCCATTCCTAGGAAGGTCGAAAACAACACTATCACAAAAATATCATCGCAAGAAGCTCCGGCCATGATGAGTTGGGGAATGCTTTTATCCGTGCCGTACTTTTCATCCATTAGCTGAATCATGTGCGGCACAACCACTGCGGGCGAAACCGCACCGAGTACGGCCCCCATCACAAGAGCCTCGGTTCTGTTTATGCCCAAAAGTGTCGGCGCAAGCAGAAAAAATGCTAGAATTTCGCAGCTTGCAGGGACGAAAGACATCATAACAGCAGGGCGCCCGACTTTTTTCAAATCAGCCGGGTTAAGGGAAAGACCCGCCTTGAGCAGAATAATAATTAACGCCATTTGTCGAAGGGCTGCGGAAACGCCAAGGATGCCTGGGTCAAGCAAATTAAGTACATATGGGCCAAGCAAAATCCCCGAAAGTAGTATGCCGACGATGCGCGGTAACTTGATTTGTCGGCAAATTGCCGCCAAGACTAGGCCAATCAAAAAAATAAAAGCCAGTGATGTTAACATAAAATTCTCCTTTAGCGCAAAAAAGCCGAGGCTCTCTGCGCAATAATTTATCGCAGAAGTCATCAGCTTAAAAAGCGGTTCAGGTTGCCCAAGGGAGAACTTCATTCCCTTTTTTCATTCTATCATTATTTTTGTAGGAGTACAAATACGTTACGTGGTAACAATGAGATAGCCCGTTCAAAGTTCCGGAGCTATCTCACTATTATACGCAGATAAGAACTATTCAAACTCTTCATACAAATTTTACTGCCCATTGAAAATAAGGCATTTCAGATATATTTCTTGATTGTTTTTATATCTCTTGATTATCCTTTTATCTCTCTTTCTTAGAAAATACTTCAAAAGTACTTCACGATAACATTTTCGATACAATATCTAGTTGGTTTCTTCTGCCCAAGCTTCTGCAACTTCAATAAAACTTTGTATATGATAGTCTTCTGTTTCTGCTGGATATTTTTTTGCCAAAAACTTATACGCTTCCACAAATTTGTGTGAAGGCTTTTTTTGTGATATTTCATCAGATATTTCAGATAAATACACATATTCCTCTGCTGTCATCTCGGATTTCATATATTCTATAAATTCATCAAATACAACTTCATTATCTGTAATCATGAATAACAACTCTTTGCATATTTCATCGATTTTAAATTCCCAATCAGTATTAACTCGTTCATTAACCAGTTCTTGATATTTTTTCTTATCAAACATTTTATTTCTTTCCTTTCTTCTTTGTAATGTCTTAGCCAACGCCTTATGCTCTTCAATAAATGCATACGATGGTTTTTCCTATGACAGTTCATTTATTCCTTTAACATGATTCGTATCTTATAGTTCACATGATACCTATCACTTTTCTTCTATACAATGTTTAACTATCTCCTCCGCATCATCAATAAACGCAGATATATTCCATTTTTTTGTTTCCTCTGGATATTTGACAGATAGCAGCCTGTATGCTTCTATGAATTGATATGACGGTTTTTCTCCCGCAATCTCATCTGAAATTTCAGATAATGTTCCATATTCATTTCCTGTCATCTCTGTTTTCATATAGTTAATAAATTCTGTAAAAGAATCATCATCTTCTAAAATCATAGATAACATCTCACTCCATATGTTATCAATTTTATAATCCCAATCTGTATTATCTCTTTCTTTTGCAAGTTCTTTAAATTTATCTTTATTAAACATCTTATTTTTTTCCTTTCTTCTTATTTGGCTGTTTTAAATCAGGGAAACATGAAGATTATTCACTAAGCAAAATGAAATTGATATAAAAATTGTGATTATAGTTAATATCTTGATCTTCTTTTTCTTAGTAATTCCCTTTCTATTTTTTATTGGAAGAATGCTTTCTTTATATAATTTTGTTGACATAAAATAATCATTAAATTTTTTCGAACCTTTAGAAAAGCAATATGCAGCCACTAATAAAAAAGGTGTTGCAGGCATAAGAGGCAAGTAAATACCTATAATTCCTAGGGCTAAAAACATAAATCCTATTATTAAAAATATAATTCTCAAGTCTTTCTCCTATTCTATAATTGCTTTATTTTATGAGAATACCATAGCAAAATTGAAGAAATAAGTAAATTGCTTAATGGAAACAAAAAGCCAGAGATAATTATTTTAATCATCTCCAGCTTTAATGCTAAATTTTTAATTTATATATATTTTCTCATCTTAGTCCCTATTTATTTTTCTTTTTCTAAAAACATACGCAAAACCAATTATAGATAAAACCAACATTTCATAATGAATAAGTGAAATGCTATCACCTGTACTTGGGATTTGTGGTTTCTTTGGTTCTTCCGGTGGAGTTTCCGGTGGAGTTTCCGGTGGAGTTCCCGGCGGAGTTTCCGGTGGAGTTCCCGGCGGAGTTTCCGGTGGAGTTTCCGGTGGAGTTCCCGGCGGAGTTTCCGGTGGAATATAGCTATTTTTGATAGTATATCCTTTTGTAATATCCCCTTCTATAGTTGAAGTGTAACAATTAGCGACATTCACTTCTTTGATAGTGTATTTAATTAATTCGCCATTATTATGAGATGGTAAATCATTAAATTCACCTTTCCAATCATTGCCTTTATTTAACTCAATAGTTTTTCCAGTTTCTTTACCATTTGCAAGTAGGGCTACAGTAATACTGTCTGGTCGTAAGCCCGCTTGGTTATTATTGTCATTCCAAGTTTTATTAACCTTGATAGATGTTTTTAATGAGTTTTCTAAATGAATAGTATAAATACTTTCTTTACTATCTTTTTCTCTTTTCACTTCAGATAGGATATATTTACCACTATCTTTTTCTTTAAAGTTTATAGGTAAAAGCTTACCGGTTTTGTTGTCGATTAAGGTATCTGGATCCGGAAAATCTTCAATTGTAGCAGTCCAGTTACCATCTTTTGTTAGTTTAATATCTTGAATGTAATGTTCACCTACATACATTTGTAGAACTATTTCTTCCGGTCTTGTTTTTTCATCATCCCCAGACCAAGACTTTGTAATTTGTATCTTGTATGGTTTATCTTCACCAAATATAAGCTTACCGTTGTTTGCAATAGCCCCACCACTTATACCGGTTCCTTGGGCAAAATTATTTTTAAATATTGTAGTTGCCACTTGTTCTGCTAGGTTTTTTGATTCTTGCGTAGGAACTGACTTGTAAGCAAGTTGAGCTCCTTTTTTCTCTTCTATTACAGTATTGTAAGGAAGTGGTTTGCCAGGATTTTCAGGATTGTACCTTGGTGTTTGTTGATCTTCAGGCCAGTTGTTATGAACACCTTGGAATGAACCATCTTGGTACCATAGTCTATAACCACCACCTAACATTCTTGAAGCTAGTTTTACAGAAGAACTTCCTTGGGCTTTTCCAAACATATAATTTACAACGTTTACAAAGTCATCTCCTGAGCCTTTAGCCGCAGTACTATAATCCAAGTTTGAGGCTATGTTGTCAAAGAGTGCCATACCCTTGGTTATATTAATTATTGTATGTCCTGTAGGACAGTTCCATACTCCACCACCTTGGCGAGATATAGGTCGATTGTTTGCCCCAATTAATAAGCGTCCCTTACTTTCATTATTTTTTATTAGGACACTGTTAATAGTCAATTCACATTTTGTATCATTGTAAATGGCTCCACCACCCCAGAATCCATTTGAATTATTACTTTCAAATAGTCCAGCATTAATTTGTCCTTTACTTGTACCAACTGTTGCTATGGCTCCGCCACTTTTTAGAGAAGAGTTTTCTACAAAATGACCACCATTTATTGTAAAGTTACAAGTATCTAAAAATAGGGCACCACCATGACCATTTGCTTTATTCTTTGTGAAATTTCCAGCTTCTATTGTGATATCAGAATTTAATCCAAAAATTCCGCCACCAAAACCGGAATATTCACCATTTGAGTTTTCGCTTATAGAGCCACCTGAAATTTTAGTATTTGATCTACTCAATAAGAGTCCTCCACCATATTCGGCAGTATTTTTAGAAATCGTTCCTGCAGTCATTTCAAAGTCAGCGTTTTCCATAAAAATAGCGCCGCCCCAAGCATTTGTACTATTGTGACTTGCAGCATTTTCTGTAATTTCTCCACCTGAAATTTTTACATTTATTTTAGATGTGTCTGTTCCCCAGGCACCTATAGCTCCACCATTATAGAAACCTTTATTATTTGAAATTTTCCCTCCTGAAATATTCAAACCTCCACCATATAAGGTTATAGGAGCATAACTATACCACTTTCCGGTCTTTCTCAAATTATCAGGTTTTGGTGTTTGACTATCAACCGCTTCATTTCCACTAAACTCACCACCTGACATTGTGAAGTCTCCACCATTTACAAGTATGGTTGGGCCTTCAAGTTTTGTATCTGAAATTTTTCCACTTTTAATATTTAATTTACCTTCAACTATAATTTGAGCATTTGAAATAGAAGGTCCATCTATAGTCAAGCTTCCACCTTTTTCTATTTTAATACTATTAAATCCAAAACCCTTTAGACTTCCATTTCCCTTTAAGGATATATTTTGTCCGTTTTTTATTAAAATTATTTGCTTATCCTTAGCTGGATCCGCATCTATATTTTTATCAATACTTATAGAAGTATCAGCTTGTGAAGAAGCAACTTTTTCTACTAATTCTATCCAAGCAGTTTTTTCACTAGCATCATTGTAGGTACTTACTTCATCATTTTTTTCATTATTTGCTTCATGATTTTCTGATGATTCTGCTAATTGAATTTTATCTGTTTCTGGATGTATCATTGTTTCGTTTAAATTAGCTAAAATACTTTTAGGCATAAAAAAAGTAAATAATAGCACTAAAGAAACAAAAATAATCATCAATTTTTTATTCATTTGTCCATCTCCATTGTTATGTACATAAAAATTCAGCTTTATTAAAATCTAAAATCAAGTTTTTATTTTTCCACAAAGTTATGATAACACATTTTAAGGGATTTATAGCCTATTTTTAGCTATTCGAACTCTTCTTTTCCAAACGTCCGATATATCCCAAACCATTTAAAATACCGCATTCTATTTTTTAGAGGATCACTAAATCCATCTAATTATATGACGGTTTCAAATTTTTAGTCCCGTCCCAGTCCCAAATCCTCAATTTATGTCTAGTTTCCAACAGCCTTTGATGCAATCAAACTATTTCTCTTAACCCTGAAACTCTTTACACTTGGACATGGAAAAAGCACCTGCTAAGTAAAGTAAGCGCTTACCTATGATTATTGATATTTATTATTTAGATACTGTTCATTTGCCTTTATTAAACTATATTTTTCTAAACCCTTCTTATCCCAATACCCTAATTTTTTCTAATAAAAAGTTTCTGCTATTTGCAAATACAAATCAATAAATATTGAATTTTTCCTGGCGACAATGTATAAATCATGAACTAGATTAAAATCTTCTAGCTTTATACCCCTAAGCACACCTTCCTCTAGTTCTTTTTTGACACAAGATTCAAATATAAAACTTATACCACAATCTGCCTTGAGCATTTCTACTATGGAACGCATATTATTTATTTCTATGATATTTACAAAATCTTTTATATCAATATTATCCATACTTAGAAAATTTTTTAATATAGCCAAGGTACCAGACCCGTCTTCTCTTATAATAATTCTTTCATCTAACAAGTCTGTTAACTTTTTTACTTGTTTTTTAAACTTGTGATCTTTGTGACAGAGGCATACAATCCTATCGCTTTTATATTTTTTAATAAAATAATCACTAGATTTTATAAATCCCTCTATGATAGCAAAATCTATCCTACCACTATCAATATCACTTAAAATCTCGTCCGTATTCTCATAATAGATGTGGAAATCACAGGAAAGCTTTTCTTTAATTAAGGCTATAAGCTTATCCAATATTAAATATTCTCCGACTGATCTAGTAAAACCCAAAGAAATTTTCTCACTCTTAGTTTTATTATTAGCTAATATCATCTTCAACCTATCTTGATCATTTGACATAGAAAGTAAAGCAGATTTTAGAATCTTTCCCTGGTCTGTTAGGCACAAACTCCTCTTGCTTCTATAAAAAAGTTTACAATTGTAATAATTTTCTAGATACTTAATATGAGTAGATATAGCCGGTTGAGTTATATTAAGGCTTTCTGCAGCCCTTGTAAAATTCATATATTTACACACTTCCAAAAAACTTTCTATCCTAAAATCTAACATGATATCCTCCATATCTATCATAACAAATTTTTATAGCATAGTAAATAATTATAATTTTGCATTATAGTAATTTATTATATAATAAAAAAGTGAAAGGAGAATATATGATAAAATCTATAGAAAAAAATATAAAAGGGATTATTCTCTGCCTTGTAATTGCAATAATATCCCAAATAATTGGCAAGAAAATCCCTCTTGTAGGACCAGCTGTCTTTGGTATTCTAATTGGTATGGCCCTAAATCAAATTATAAAAGACAAAAAATCTTATATGGATGGTTTGAGATTTACATCAAAGAAAATCCTTCAATATGCTGTAATCCTACTAGGATTTGGACTTGATCTTGGAATTGTTTTAAAAACCGGTAGACAATCACTCCCTATCATCCTATCTACCATATCAACATCATTGATAATTGCTTACCTAGCCTACAAAGCTGGACTTATAAAAGGAAATATTGCAACACTTGTTGGTGTTGGATCATCAATTTGTGGAGGTTCTGCAATTGCAGCAGCCGCTCCAGTTATAGATGCAGATGAAGATGAAATAGCCCAAGCCATATCTGTTATATTCTTTTTTAACATCTTAGCTGCTATCCTATTTCCAAGCCTAGGTCGTATAATTGGATTTTCTACTACCGACGGTCATGCCTTTGGTATATTTGCAGGCTCTGCTGTCAATGATACATCATCAGTTACAGCCTGTGCATCGACATGGGATACAATATTTAATCTTGGTAGCCAAACACTTGATAAGGCTGTAACAGTAAAATTGGCTAGGACCCTAGCTATAATTCCTATATGCTTAGGACTAGCCTTCATAAGAATGAGAAATGCCGAACAAGAAGCTAATAAAAAAATATCCATAATACAAATCTTTCCATTCTTTATAATCTACTTCATCCTTGCAAGTTTGATTACAACTATAGCCCTAGCCAAGGGAGTAGATATAGGATTTTTCAAGCCCTTTAAGGACTTATCCAAATTTTTCATAGTAATGGCAATGTCAGCTATAGGCTTTAACAGTGATATAGTAAAACTATTAAAATCAGGAGCTAAACCACTAGCCTTAGGAGGAGTGTGCTTTATATCAATCACATCCATAACCCTAATACTAGAAAAAGTTCTAGGCATCTTATAAAAATAAATCATCTAGGGTATTCTAATTACAAAAAGACCGCAGCTTGAAACTACGGTCTAATTTTTTGTCCAAATGTAAAACACTTGGAACTATTATTTTAATTATTCTTTTTAGCTTCCAGTACCATTTGAGTACCAGTAGCCATTTTTCATTCTCTTCGTTTGAGTGAGTCTATATCATACTTGAAAATCACGCCGTGATTTTCAAGCCCATTAACGAATCAAAAAAGCCAACGCTTCTTTTCGTCGCGTCGGCTTTTCTTCCCTGCAAAAGGGCAGCCATCCATCTTCGCACTTCGTGCTCGATATATGTGGCTGACATAAAAAACATCGCTTGCGATTCCTATCGAGGCTTTGGCCTCTCGCTTAGTTTTTCGGACTCAGCTTTGCCTCGTCTCGAAAATGACCGATGCAAAAGCATCGGTCACCCATAGAGCTTGGGATTATTCAAACTCGATTGTTGCAGTCGGCTTAGGTGTGTAGTCATACAGCACCCGATTAACACCTTTCACCTCAGAGGTTATTCTGGCGGTCAGACAGGACATAAGTTCAAATGGTAGCGGCTCAACGGTCGCCGACATGGCATCTTTAGTATTGACAGCACGAACGATTACCGCCCATTCAAATGTACGTTTGCCGTCGCGGATACCGGTTGAACGGAAATCCGGCACTACAGTGAAATACTGCCAAACCTTTTGATCGAGGCCGCATTTGGCAAATTCTTCGCGTAATATCGCATCCGATGCACGCACTGCCGCCAAGCGGTCACGGGTAATGGCTCCGGGGCAACGGACTCCAAGTCCAGGACCCGGGAAAGGTTGACGATTTACCATACTATCAGGTAAGCCGAGGGCTTTGCCAACTACACGTACTTCATCTTTGAACAGGATACGCACCGGTTCGACCAATTCAAATTTCAGGTCTGACGGCAAGCCGCCGGCATTGTGGTGCGACTTAATTCCTTCTTCGCTTTCGAGTATATCAGGCCAAATCGTGCCCTGAGCCAAGAAACGGATATCGGAAAGTTTACGTGCTTCTTCAGCGAACACATCTATAAATTCACTGCCGATTATTTTGCGCTTAGTTTCCGGATCGGCGACACCAGCCAACTTATCTAAAAATCTATCAGTTGCGTCGACATAAATCAGGTTGGCTTGCATTTGGTTACGGAAAACTTCAATAACTTGTTCTGGTTCGCCTTGGCGCAATAAGCCGTGATTGACGTGTACAGCGACCAAATTACGGCCGATAGCTTTAATGAGCAATGCTGCTACTACGGATGAATCTACCCCGCCTGAAAGAGCTAATAAAACTTTATTATCTCCTACTTGGCGACGAATCAACTCAACTTGTTCGGTAATGAAAGCTTTTGCCGACTCAGGGTTGGAAATTCTCGGCATGGTTTTCGGGCGACGAATTTCATTTGTTTCTTTCATAATTGCTCCTCGATTTCCGTTTTAAATTTGAATTTATAGTTTTTTATTTTAGCACAATTAACCAACTTTGTAACCAAGTTCTTATAGCGAAGCCTGCCGAATTACTTTAAGCAACATATCTATGCTGCCGACATTGTAACCTGAAGTACAATAAATGCCATTATTGTCTCCGTCGGTTAGCAGCAGTAGCGGCAAGTTTTCGTGATTTACATACATTCTGCGCCCCACCTTCTCAATTTGGCTAAAGTCAGGATCAACTTCCAATTTTATTTGTGGGAAAATACGGCAAATTCGGCTAATATTTCTGTCAGTTGCAGCATTTTTCGAACGTAGGCAGAAAACCACCTTTCCCTCATAGGCCGCCATAGCAGTTTTGTTTTCCGCCATTTCATTTAAAAGATGTTCAGTAGGCTCACGTGTTTCTTCCAGCCAGATAAAGATACGCTTGCCGGCATGAATTAAACTTGTTAAATTTATTTCTGAATTTAGGCCGAGGAAAATCGGTGGCAAGCTTAGCTTCACCTGTAATTCTTCAGTGGTTAAGTGATGTTCAAGCAAGCTTACCACAGTTATCTGTTCGCCTTGCCCCTGGCTTGCGCTGCGGCTATCACCATTGCCCTTATCATTTTTCTTGCCTTCACGCTTACAATCGCCGTCACATAAGGCAATTAATTTTTGCGCGACATATTGATCACCGTTCGGCAGCCTAGTTGTCATCAACAGGCGATATATTCCTTGCGGCAAAACCGTGTACAACTCGTTTTGTTTAAATTGGCAACCACACAAGTCAATATTTGCTTCCGTAATATCTGTTGTATCCACTTTGGTCAAGCTGAAATTTTGCCCGTAAGTCCAGTCACTTTCTCCAGTTTTACGGATGATCAAGGGAAGTTTGGTCAAGGTTGATTCTAGTGGTTCAAAAACGCTGTTTAAATAATATTCAACCGTGAAATCTACCGGATTTAAGCGGGCCGGAACACCTGCCGTTCTCAGCAAGGCAACCGTCAATAATTTGTAACTGAGCCGGTTATTAACCCGTCCATATTTCACTGCCGCTGCCGGCAAAATAGGCAACTTATCCGCATTATCTTCAACCGGAACAACAATATTCTCCGCTATCCAAGTAGTAACCGTTCGCGGTTGTCTTCGCCACTTCGCCAATACTTCTTCACCGACAGCCTTTTTTAGTTTAACGCGAAACGCACTTAATATTTCATTGTAGATACGTGGACTTAAAATATACTTAACAAAAATTTCTTCGGCGTAACCGGAACAGTTCGACAAATCACCCCCGAAATGGTCAATCAAAACAGGTAGCGTGATATCGGTCAAATCTTTAGCGGTCAAGGCATTTTTTAAAATATCATCGAGGGAATCTGGCGCGGCGGCGGAACCTTCCCTATTTCCTGCAGCATTGCTTGTAGCATTATCTATCGCATTGCTTGCTGCATTACTGGAAACTGAAAGAGCAACATTATTAGCGCGTTTTTGTTTGAACTCAGTCAAAGCCGGGTTTATGTAGTTTACTTCTTTTTGCTGCCGTACCACAGCCAATTCATGCAATCTTTTTTTAGTCGCCGCAGCCATTTCTACAGTCGGCCTTTTCTCCTGAACCGGGGCGTCATGCGGAGCCTTGAACTTGACATAGGTTGTCAGATCATTTTGATCAGCAACCTTTTGTCGGAAAAAATTCGGGATCAAAGTCAATTCAAATGAAGATTGCTTCTCAGCATCAATCATAGTTTCTACCAGCTCATCCTCACTTTGGGCAGACAAATATAGACTGCCGTAGCCGGTCACCAATTTAACTTCACCGGCGGCATCGCTTATCAAAGCAGCAATGTTTATGTATCTGCTATAGTTAAGTACAGCGATATTAACCCGCGCGCCACTTGCCGCTTGGCCGTCCGATTTCTTGATTCGGATCGTAATCAATTTTGTCAAAGCATAACGTGGCAGTTGATTAAGCAAAGTAAGTTTTGAACCGATTTCAGGCCGCATTACCGGCGAATTCAGACGAATATCATCTAGACTTAAAGCCGTGCTTGACGTACTTATCAAGTTAGCCGTTTCAACCGCAAAAGGCCCGAAACAGCGTGAATGAATCAGCATGGCACGTGAAGCTGCACTGTTAAACCAGCCGAGATTAATTATCGGTTGAGGTTCAGCCGCCCCCATAAAATACCATTGGCCTTTAATGTAAACTTCAACCCACGCATGATTGTCGTCACAATGTGACCAGCGAGGCGCGTAAACCTGACGCGCCGGAATGCCGATGCTTCGTAAAGCCTGCACTAGGAAACTCGATTCTTCCCCGCAGCGTCCGTTACCGCGCCGATAAACCGCTATTGAAGATAAAGTTCGGTCATCCGTGCTTTTATAAGTTATTTCCCTCGCGCACCAAAAATTTACCTCCAGTACCGTGTCTATCGTGTCAAGTTGGAACGCCGGTTCAATCTCTTTCAAATATCGGGTCAAGTCACACCTGAACACACTGCGGCAAGGCCGTATTTCTTCATCATTTACCCGATGCGACAAAACATACTCCAAAAATATTTCTTCCGGCAATGCCCGTACTGATTGTTCACTTTGCCACAAACTGACGGCTACCTTAGCAAAATCTTCATAACATTCAAATTCGCCGTTAGCTGCGTCACTGTCCGGCATATAAGCATAGAGATACTTCAAAGCCGTTTGTAAATCATGGTCTGTTATTTTTTGCAAACTATTGTCAATATTTGAATAAAGCTCCGGCCAAATTTGCCGACGTTTTTGATAGTCTTCTTCAATTTTAAGCTTATTTCGGCTTAGAAAGTCCATGTGTAACCTCAATGTGTAATCTAGCTGTGTAATCTAGCTGTGTAATGTCGATGTGTAATCTCGCAAAATAAAATTACTTGTACCAACAACCGGCGTTACTGATTTTAATTGCCTTGTTTACCTGCAAGTTCAGCCAAAATAGCTTTGGCCGCCTTTATTTTTTGCGTGTCGGTCTGCCAAATTTCGTATTCACTTAGGCCTGGTAATCCCATGTTAACCTTCGGATTACGATATCGCATCGGGCTGTCAATTATCATTTTTCCTGACATATGGTAATTTGTGGCCCCGGTTTTTTGATGAAGCTCGGCAATATTCACCGGACTGACTCCGCCGCCGACTAGTATGTTTATTTTATTTTCTGCCAACTTGACCAGTTTTCGCAAGAGATCAGCCCCGTTTAATGCCGAATTTTGCTTTCCTGAAGTTAAAACAGTATCAATCCCCAATTCTATGGCCTTGCGCAAAGTTTCTTCGGGATCGCGCACCATGTCAAAAGCTCGATGCAACGTAAAATGCATGTTCGGTCCGGCAAGCTCACGTAACTTAGCCATTGCCGGCACATTAAGCTCCCCTTCCGGCGTAAGACAACCGACAACCACACCTGCCGCGCCCAACTTCCGAAACATGGTCACAGCAGCACCAATTTCGCTCAACTCCACCGCATTATAACAAAAATCACCAAAACGAGGTCTGATTAAAATATTGCAAGCTAACCCACAATCATCCTCAATTTTTTTATACAGAAATCCGGAAGGCGTGGTTCCACCGATGATCAAATTCGCACACAATTCGGCTCGATCGGCCCCGCCGGCACAAGCTGCCAGTGCCGAAGCATAGGAATCAATACAAGCTTCTAAAACGAACTTATCTTTGCGAAAAATTTTTTCCATACAAATAATATCCTTTCATTTGACGCACGTTTTTCTTCTACTTATCGTTTACTATTATCGTTTACTATTATCGTTCGCAATTGCGTAAATCACTTGGTAAATTGTCTTATAAATTGTCCGCAAACTACCTTGTGGTTACCTCAATGACCGTATCCGTCTGATCCGGCAAGACCGGATTAGGCCCTAAATCAGCAAAAACGATGTCCGGATAGTCGCTGTGCGTCCAGCTGGTTGACACTGGTATCTCAGCCCCGGTAGCTAGATATCTTATGGAACAAATTTTTTCCACCGGTATACCAATCAACGGCAACGGGCCTACGGTATTATCAAAAACGTGAAAATAAAGCTTACCTTCTTTGGCCGTAATCCGCCCAAATTCCGGTTTAGGGAGAATCGACTTACCGCATCCATGAACAGAATCTTCATTTAAATGCATCCAAGCTGCTATTTCGTGCAAAATATTTTGGGCTTCCGGCGGAAAAACGCCCTTGGCATCGGGACCGACATTCAGCAACATGTTGCCACCTTTGGAAACACACTCCACCAGTTTTTTGATTAGCATCGAAGCAGGCTTATAATAGCTGTCCGTAGCGCAATAACCCCAATTGTTGTTCATTGTGATGCAAGCTTCCCAAAGCAAATCTGTGCCATCCTCACCTTTAATACCTTGAGGCGGAATAATTTTTTCGGGACTGACAAAATCCCCGTGATACGGGGTAGGATTGGCAGTCGCAAGTGAGCCATAGCCTTCACCGCTGACTTCCAAACGATTGTCAATAATAATTTCCGGCTGTAAACGTCGCACCATTTGAATCAGACGTTCAGCTTCCCACTGCTCCGCGCGCATTCCTTTATAGGAAAAATCAAACCATAGAATATCTATCTTGCCATAATTACTGCAAAGTTCTTCCACTTGGTTATGCATGTATTTGATATAATTGGCAAAGTTTCTTTTTTCGTTTGAATAAGCAGCATTGTGGCGCATGGGATGAAATAAGTCACCGTAGTGCGGGAAATCATCATGATACCAGTCGAGCAAGCTGAAATACAAACCTACGCGCAGCCCCACCGCCCGTACCGCCTCGACATATTCCTTAATCATGTCACGCTTATACTTGGTATTGGTGACTTTAAAATTGGTGTACTTGCTATCAAATAAGCAAAAACCGTCATGGTGTTTGGCCGTAAGAACGATGTACTTCATACCGGCCGCCTTTGCCTGTTCGGCCCAACTTCGCGGGTCATATTCCAACGGATTAAACTCGTCGAAATATTTCATATATTCTTCGCGGTTCATTTCTTCAGTACTGCGAACCCATTCGCCACGAGCCGGAATCGCATACAAACCGAAGTGAATGAACATGCCGAATCTGGCCTCACGATACCAAGCCGTACGTCGCAAATACTCTTCTTTATCAAATTTATACATGTTGTTCCTCTTCAAAAATAAGTATTTATTGTAAAAGTAAGTAATCGTTGTAAAGTATTCCAGCAGTCGAACATAATTGGTCGACAAGGACCAGCAATCACTTTTCACTCGCTCGTCAGCGGATAATGGCACTTGACCATATGAGTAGCCGTAAGCTTAACCTCTGACGGGACTTCCTTGCGACATTTTTCAGTGCAATAACGACATCTGGTTTGAAATAAGCACCCCCGCGGCAAATCTGTCGGACTCGGCAGATCTCCATGTAGAATAATACGCTCACGTTTTCCATGAGGATCGGGTATAGGCACAGCAGATAAAAGCGCCCTCGTATACGGATGAACCGGATGCGAATATAACTCCGTCTTATTTCCCACTTCCACAATCGTGCCTAAATACATTACTGCAATTCGGTCGGAAATCATCTCCACCACGCTTAAATCATGCGAAATGAAGAGATATGTAAGATTATATTGATGTTGCAAATCTTGTAATAAGTTCAGCACCTGAGCTTGAATTGAAACATCTAAAGCCGAAACAGGTTCATCCGCTATAATTAGGCGCGGTTGCACCGATAACGCACGGGCTATACCGATACGTTGCCGTTGGCCGCCAGAAAACTCATGGGGATAACGCTCGCCATGTGCTGGACTTAAGCCGACCACTTCCAATAATTCATGTACCTTTTTAAGCCGCTCACCAGCACTTAAATTAGTATGAATCAGCAGTGGTTCAGCAATCAGATCCCGCACCCGTATCCGCGGATTAAGCGATCCGTAAGGATCTTGAAAAATCATCTGGATTTCGGAACGCAAGCTGCGCATAGAACGCTCATCGAGATTGGTAATTTCCCTATCGGAAAAATATACTCGCCCGGATGACGGTTTAAGCAAGCGATTAATCAGCCGTCCGGTCGTAGACTTGCCACAGCCTGATTCCCCAACTAAAGAGAATGTTTCGCCTTGCAGGATGGAAAAATTCAGACCATTAACCGCATGAACCTGCTTTTTGTTGCCGAACATACCGGTATTTACTGTAAAAACTTTGGTCAAATCTTCAACTTTTACCAATTCTTTCGGCATAGTCTCATCTCACCTCCAGACCAAGTTTTAATTTGCCTGCCAAATGGCAACGACATTTTCGCCCTGTGTCCGTCTTATCGACCTGTAATTCCGGTTCTTCATGGAAACATATTTCCTGAGCAAAACGACAGCGCGGTGCAAATTTGCAGCCTTGCGGCATTGCGGCCAAATCCGGCACACTGCCAGGAATGGAAGGAAGCCGCGTCACATTACTGCCCAGTTTCGGCACGGACTCAATCAAACCGCAAGTATAAGGGTGCAAGGGAGCTTCGAACAAGTCATTTACCTTTGCTTCTTCGACAATTCTGCCAGCATACATAACGATGACCCGGGAACACATCTCGGCCACCACTCCTAGATCATGCGTAATGAGCAAAATGCCTGTCCCCTTTTTTTCTCTTATGCCTTCCATAAGCTCCAAGATTTGAGCTTGAATCGTTACATCTAAGGCAGTTGTCGGTTCATCAGCAATCAAAAGTTCCGGCTCACACGACATCGCCATAGCAATCATAACCCGTTGACACATCCCACCTGAAAGCTGATGAGGATAACTATTCAAAGTCATGTCCGGTTCAGGTATTCCGACCAGCTTAAGCGACTGATGTGCTTTTTCGTAAGCAGCCGCTTTGCTTATAGAATTATGGAGCAAAACAGCTTCCATAATCTGCTTTCCAATGCGCATACACGGATTTAAAGAGTTCATAGGTTCTTGAAAAATCATCGCCATACGATGACCGCGCACATCGCGCATCTCACGCCTGCCCAAATGCAATATGTCCTCACCATTAAGCCGAATGCTATCAGCACTTATGCGACTTGATTCCTGTGCTAAAAGGCGCATTATTGACAAAGACGTAACCGATTTTCCGCAGCCTGACTCGCCGACCAAACCGACAATTTCTCCCTGCTCAAGGTCAAACGAAACTTTGTTAACCGCCGTTACCCAAGTTTTATCTCGCTTAAATTCCGTGCGCAGATTGTTTACTTCTAACAATTTGTTACTCATTACGTCCTCCTAATTGAGTTTAGGATCAAGGGTGTCACGCAACCCGTCACCCAACAAGTTAAACGCCAGAACCGTTAAAAAGATAAGCATGCCAGGGAAAAGCACGATATACGGAGCTGTATTGAGATAATTGCGGCCCTGTGAAAGCATTGCCCCCCAGTCCGGTTCCGTAACATTAGCACCGAATCCTAAAAAGCTTAGGGAGGATGCAGCCAAAATCGCCGTGCCTACCCGCATAGTAAAATTGACGATCATCGATTGAACAGTACCGGGGAAAACATGTATCCATAAAATACGCCTGTCTTTACACCCGATTGAACGGGCAACTTCTACATACGGTGCTTCCTTAACTGTCAACGTCGCACTTCGCACGATACGGGCAAAGGATGGTATCGTGAATACGGCCACTGCGATGACGACATTTACCATGCCTGGACCGATTATCGCCACAATGGCAATAGCCAGCAAAATATCCGGGAAAGCAAAAAGCACATCACTGCCGCGCATAACCAAAGCATTGATCCAGCCGCCGTAATATCCGGCCAAAAGTCCCAGAATAATTCCGATTGATGCCCCCACTATCGTCGCACTGAGTGCTGACAGAAGAGAGAGCCGTGTTCCGGCCAGCAGTCGGCTAAAAATATCGCGACCAAATTCGTCCGTGCCCCAAATATGCTCGGCACTGGGGGGTGAAAGAAGATTATTATAATCCGGTTGATTCGCATCGTAAGGCGCAATTTCTGGACCTAAAGCCGCCACAATAAGCAAAAATAGTATAAATATAAGGGCAACTACTGCTGTCTTGCGCCGGATAAATTTTTTGACAAATTCCTTATACTTATTTTTCGCCAAAGGCAAGGCCTCGGCCGCAGCTAAGGCAGCTGATCCTGCCGCCGGCGGAAGTGATGAGGGATGCGAGGATAAACCTTTTCGCCCCGCTGGATTAGAATTAACAGCTTTGTTATTGTTCATCTTTCACCTCTCAATTATATCGCACTTTAGGATTTATAACTCCGTAAAGCAGATCAACGATTAAATTTATAAGTATGTATTCAACGGAAAAGAACAGTAATAAAGCTTGTACAACTTTATAGTCGCGAAAATTTATTGAATCAACTAATAATCGCCCAAGCCCCGGTATCGAAAAAACCGTTTCCGTCATAACTGACCCAGATAAAAGCCCGCCGATTTGCAGTCCCCCAACAGTCACTATTTCGATCAGAGAATTTTTAAAAGCATGACGCATCACGACTAAATACTCGCCGAGACCCTTGGCTCTGGCCGTACGAACATAATCTTCTTTCAGCGATTCCAACATCGAAGAACGGGTGAAACGGGCTAAAACAGCCATAATACCTGAACCCATCGTCAGTGAGGGCAATATGTAATTCCGCCAACCGTCCAAACCTCCGGTCGGTAAAATTCCGATTTCCACCGAAAAAAATTGGATGAGCTCCAAGCCGAGCCAAAATGAAGGTAACGATATTCCAGAAATAGCAATTATCATACCGAGATAATCCATGAATCTCCCACGCTTTACAGCAGAAACAATGCCGATGAGCACCCCGATAACCGCCGCCCAAGCCATGGAACAAAAAGTAAGCATAATAGTAGGATAAAAGCACGGCACAATCGTGTCGACAACCGTTTTACCGTTCTTTATCGATTGACCCAAGTCTCCCGTCACCAAGCCGCGCATATAGTCTATATATTGATTCAGCAACGGTTTATTCAGGCCAAGTTGGCTTCTGACCAGTTCAACATCGGCAATCGTTGCATCTTTTCCGGCAATTTGCCTTGCCGGATCACCCGGGATAAGGTGAATGAACATGAACACCAAAAAAGATATCACCAACAGGAGCGGAATTGCTCCAGCTATCCGTTTTACAGCATATTTTCCCATCGTTCCTCCTAAGCTGCGGTAGTTTCCGTTACCGGCTTTAAGTAGTTGGATGTACGGCTGAGCCATATTTTAGCTTGATTTAAATAGAACTGCCATACCGAATGGCAGTTCTATTTTTTAACAGGCAATAATGTGAGACAAGCTGACATGCAACTTCATCCCGCCGCAACTTATTTAATGATTCAGTTTAGCGGTCGCGTAGTTAATCGAACCGTCCGGCGCAACATAGACATTGCTCAAGTAATTCTTGGCCGAATAAATAATCTGATCGTTAGCCAAGAATAACCAAGGACAAGCTTCCCAAGCAATTTTTTGCGCATTTCCATATAACTCGGCCTGTTTTTGGGGATCGGCATTGGCCAAGCCTTCATCCAAAGCTTTGTCGAATTCCGGATTGTCAAAGTATGGGGTGTTCGCGCTTACTGGGGGTGCCATATTGCTGTACAGAAGGGCGCGCATTGAACCGTCCATGGTATAGTCGGAAGCTGACCAGTTTACATACCACATATTGATTTTGGCTTCTTCTTTGGGCACATAAATTTTATCGCCGACCGTTGCCGGATCCATAGCCTGTACATCAACCTTTATACCTATCTGTTCCAGCTGTTGCTTGATAAAGGTCATTCCTTTAATTTCTTGGGTGGTATTGTCACCCCAAATTGTCAAATCGAACCCTTTTTCATAGCCTGCCTCTTTCATCAAAGCTTTGGCTTTGGCAATATCGTATTTGTAAGCCGGCTGCTCTACATAACCTTGAATTATCGAAGGTACAACCGAGCCAGCCACAGTAGCATGGCCATCGTACATAACCTTAACATAAGCATCTTTATCAATCGCATAGTTCATAGCTTGACGGACCTTAAGATCCTTCAGCTGTGGCAAGTTCATATTTAAAGTTACATAACGCATGATATTGGACGGAGTGGCAAGTACGTTAACATCCTTGGTATTGCCAAGAGCTTTGATTTGGTCGGCAGGCATAGGATAAACCAAGTCGGCTTCACCGGTTTGCAACATAGCCGTACGTGCTCCGGCTTCCGGAACCGTTTTCATCATTACGGTATCTACACCCGGTTTTTCGCCCCAATAGCCTTCAAAACGCTTGAATAAAGTATGGTCTCCTTCTTTCCACTCAACGAATTCATAAGGTCCGGTGCCGCAAGGATGATACATAATGTCATTGCCGTATTTCTCAATTGCTTTAGGACTGATTATACAAAATTGAGTTAGTCGGTTAATAAACGGGCTCCATGGCTTGGTCAGTTTGAAAACGACAGTTTTGGCATCCGGTGTCTCCAGAGAGGCAACTCTTGGTTCTTCAGACTTATCTTTGTTCACAACGATGAATGTGCGACGCTGCCGCAATTTATTGTCTTTGTTGCAAACACGATCATAGTTTGACCGTACTGCTTCCGCGTTAAATTCTGTTCCGTCATGGAATTTTATGCCTTCATTCAGATGGAATGTGTATGTTAAAGAATCGTCGGAAATCTCCCAGCTTTTGGCCAAACTTCCGACCAACTTATTAGCAGAATCAAATTTAACCAGAGTTTCGTAAATGCCGCGTGTGGCCGAGATAGCACTGGTATCAGGTATATTGGCCGGGTCCATAGAGCTTACTGCACCTTCCATAGCAATTACCAAATCATTATCCTTTGACTTGGCCGCCTTATCACTGCCTTCGACAATCAGTCCGGTAGCCGCGGTTTTGCTCTCTTCAGCCGTTTTGCCTGAGTTCTTCCCTTGTTTGCTGCAGCCGACTGCCGTCAGCAACATCGCAGTCATGGTCACGGCAGCTGTAAGTTTCAGCAATTTTTTCATACTCAACGTCCTCCTTGAATATTTTGGATCGGATCCCTCAATCGAGTCCTTTTTCAATAATACGCCAAAGATTTCTCTTAGTCAAAAAAGTTCCGACAATTTGCACTATTTTACAGTTAAACGTAGTTTAATTTATGTGCAAAGCGCAGTTTCATTCGTCAAGTTAAATGCTTTCAAGTTAACTTTAGGGCAATCAAACGATATCGCCGCATCCTTTTTTTCTACAGATATCGTCTATTGATATTTCGCCTGATATTTATGGCATAATCAGCGATATACATTCCGAGCAAAAAGAGTTATAATGTTGGCCTATTCACAGTTGGAATGGAAGCTCATATAAACCTTGAATTCGGCAAGGCGTTTCTACCTAAGACCTAATCTTAGACTATGAGATATTCTGCGGTACCGTCTGTCAGTTGCGGCGGTCACTTCTTAATTGTCGGATACTCTCAATGATGCTGAGATTCATGTGAATTGAATTCTATTTTTTAGGAGGAAGTATGGAAACAACATCTTCAATCCGACCGGCCATTGAGAATAGCGAGCCGCTGTCCGGAACCGCACCTGCTGCATCTGCCGCTGTCGAGTCAGCCAACACATCGATGCAAACTAAGGATAAATTGCTTTATCCGCTTGAATCTAAACCTCCCTTAGGCGTGTCGTTGGTTTTGGCTATTCAACACATCTTGGCGGCTTTTGCCGGGATTATCGCCGTACCGCTGGTCGTTTGTACAGCCCTTCATCTTAGTGTCGAGCAAACCTCAATAATGGTAGCCGCCACTATTTTTGTTTCTGGAATTACGACAATGCTTCAGTCACGCGGCGTCGGGCCGATCGGATCGCGACTTGCCGGAATGATGGGAACAGATTTTACTTTTGTAAATCCTTCGATAAGCGTCGGAAGCAGGTTCGGCTTGGCCGGAATTGTCGGCGCGACTATCACCGGCTCCTTGGTCGAGATTGTCTTGAGCCGTTTTATAAAATCGCTGCTTAAATTTTTCCCGCCTTTAATAACCGGAACTGTTGTATCTCTTATTGGTATCACCTTACTTCCGGTCAGCATAGACTGGGCTGCCGGCGGCTTCGGATCCGCTGACTACGGTTCCTTGCGGAACTTAGCTGTTGCTTTCGCAATTATGCTTTTTACCTTGTTTCTCAATCACTACGGCAAAGGCATGCTTAGTACGGCCGCCGTTTTCATCGGCATGGTCGCAGGTTACCTTTTGTGCCTGCCTCTCGGAATGGTTGATTTAAGTTCCGTAGCAGCGGCTAAATGGATTGCCATTCCCAATATTTTCCGTTTTGGATTCCATTTTGACTTTGCTGCTACTCTATCATTTGTCCCGGCCTATATCGTATCAACCATAGGTACAGTAGGAATTGTTATGGCAATCGGTGAAGCTTCCCATACAAAAGTATCCGGTGAACGGGCCGCCAATGGCGTTCTGTGTGACGGTCTCGGCTCCATGATTGCAGGTATATTCGGTGCTGGTCCGAATACCGCCTTTTCGCAAAATGTCGGCTTAATAACGTTAACTAAAGTTGCCAGCCGTCACGTAATGGTGCTGGCCGGACTGTTGTTAACCGTATTAGGTGTTTTCCCTAAACTAAGTGCGTTGATTGCCGTTATGCCGCCGCCGGTTCTCGGTGGAGTTGGAGTTATAATGTTCGGTTTGGTCGCGGCCCAGGGTATAAAAACTTTAGCCAGTATCAAACTTGGCGATCGCGAACTGTTAATCATCTCCGTGGCTTTCGCTTTAGGAATAGGCGTTACGGTTAAGCCGGAAATTCTGGACGGTTTGCCATTGGCTTTAAAAATGATATTATCTTCGGGAATATCCACCGGTACTTTAGCTGCATTAATTTTAAATATTGTTTTACGTAAACCTAAGGTGATCAGCAAGGAGGCTGGCAATGAAACTGCTTGAAGACAGAATTTTACAAGACGGGACCGTTCTCCCCAATAATATTTTGAAAGTTGACAATTTTCTCAACCATCAGATTGATCCACAGCTTATGTTGGCCATGGGACGTGATTTTGCCAATCATTTTGCTGACAAAGGCATAAATAAAATTTTGACAATTGAGATTTCCGGCATTGCCGTAGCTATGGCCGCTGCGATCTATCTCAATGTACCCCTGGTGTTTGCCAAAAAAACCGCTTCTGTCACCCTTGCCGCCGATCTTTACACGGCTAAAGTTACTTCTTATACCAAAAAAACGGAGTACACAATTCGAGTTGATAAGAAATTTCTCACCGCTAACGACAATGTTTTAATTATCGACGACTTTCTGGCCACAGGGGAAGCCCTTCGGGGAATGACTTCAATATGTCAGCAAGCAGGTGCGAAAATTGTTGGTTTCGGCATCGCAATCGAAAAAGTATTCCAAAACGGCGGAGATTATTTCCGTAAATTAGGTTATGACGTTTACAGTCAAGCCATGATTGAAAATTTTGTAAACAACACCGTAAAATTTAAGGATCGATAGTCGTCACTTCTCTACCGATTAAAGAAACCATAGCTTTTGAAGAACTGCATCACTTAAATTTGTGCTTATCTTAGGGCAGATTTAATAGGTGCAGTTCTTTCAAACATCGCAGAGCTGTAGATCGGCACTTCTAAAATCACAGGGCTTATAATACGTTTTTTCAATTGAAAACAGTAGCCAGACCAAAATCACAATATATTGTCTATATTCCGGCTGTTTTTTATTCGCCCAAAGTGCTAAAATATTGTTAATTTATGCCTATAAGGAAGGATGTGCCATGAAAAAAGAAAAATCATGCGGAGCGGTAATATTTTGGACTCACAACGATGAACGACAGTTTCTATTAGTGCAGCACCGTTCCGGACACTGGGGTTTCCCCAAGGGACACGTCGAGCGCAATGAAAAAGAGTTGGAGACAGCATTACGCGAAGTACATGAAGAGACTGGTGTCGAGATAGATATTTTGCCAAATTTTCGTCGCAGAATTGAATACCGGCCCTGTGTCAACCACATCAAAGAAGTGATATATTTTGTTGCCAGCTATGTTTCCGGCGAAGCCACACCACAGGAATCTGAACTGCGTACACTTGGGTGGTTCGAATATAATGCTGCCCTTGAACAACTTACCTTCAGTAATGACCGCGCTGTATTAATCGAAGCTAATAAATTTATTCAAAATAGCTTAAGCTGCCAGAACGAATAAATTGGCATACAGCGAGGCGAGTAGTAAGCACCTAATAAAAGGGATAGCCTTAAAATAATCGGGGCAGCCTTGAGCATTGCCCCCCGCCTCACGGCTTATGTTTCCGGCTTATGTTTCTCTCAGCCCCTCACCGAAAATATCTTCCGAAAATATTTTCCTATTTTGCTATCGACAGGATACTTTATTGCTTCAGCCACTTGCCAACCCTCAACTGGAAATGAACCCTCTTTCCAATCATTCGGTTCTTTCTTTTTTTTGCTTGCATTTTCCTCCAACTCAAGGCCCATAAGATCATCATAATAAGCGTTCAAAATACGTCGTATTTCACTTAATGAAGAATAAAAATTTTTATCTCCCTTATATTCTAAAAGCAATAACCTTATTTGAGCTTTTTCAACCGAAGTTGCTTCAGACAGTTCATCGGAAATGGTAGGTGTTTTTAGGCGTCTTGACTCCAAGTCTTCCAACAAAGAATTAAACATAGAGTTGTCATCTTCTATATCAAGATGTTTGATGAACTTGCCATCAGTAATCACGAAAGCTAAACCAGTTTTCAGCTTACCTCTTAAAGCTATATAATCTTTCACCCGAGGTGGCATGGTGCCGGCCTTTCGTAAAATTTCTTTAGTGTATATGATGTCCATTCTTCGCCGCGTTGAATCAGCTTTCATGCTCAGTTCCTCGCTAGAATCACGAAGCAAATATAAGCGTTCATTTAAGTTATCTGTGTAATCGTAGGAATGACATAATTTGTATACTTTTATCCAGTAAGCAATTTCTTCTGGACGCGAAAATGTAGCTTCAATTTTATTTTGATCGATTAGTGTTATTCGGTGCGTTGAACCAGCCTCGATATGCGGAACAACCATACCGGCAAAATTATATTTTACACCGGCCAAAATCAGCGAAAAAATTGCAATAGGAACAATTAAAACCGGCAAGGTTTGACGCCATTTATTTTTGTTTCGTATAAAGATAATAATTAAAGTCAAATAACTCAAGCTACCGCCTATAATTCCGCCTAAAACCAGACTCACGTATCGCAGTGAGCCTAACATAATTGCCATAATACCGCCGAAAAACATAGCAAAAGTAAGCACAACCAACGTGGCGATAATATAAAAAAACGGACTTTGTGCAGCCGAAGTTTCAGCCCGCTCGGCCGGCCGGCGAATAAAAAAGAATCTTGCCAAGCAGAGGAAAGCCGTTCCGATAAACAACCAATAAATTATATTGGAGTGGTTTAAGATCACCGAAAATCCAGCCGCAATCGGCACAGGACATACATATAGCAGAGCGTTAAGCAATTGTTTAAGTGTATCGGAGGTGACAAATAAATTGGAGACCAACCGAGGCCACAAAAGATCTCGGTATAAGAAATATCCGATAACTATTGCCGGTACGGCCATATTATAGGCCAATGCAAGCAAAGTCCCATCCGATGATTTCCCTACCCAACAATGAATAAGCAAAGCAAAGGCATAATATGCATAGCAAAAAACAAGTAAAGATAAATGTTCCCAGATAACATTATAAAGATATTCATTTGAATATGCCGGAGCCAAATAAAATAGGCCTAGGATAGTAAACAGGGCGCGCAAAATTATCGCCCCAGCCAACAGAGTAGCGGCCGTAAGATTAAGTGCATCGAAAAAAGTAGAACGTTTTATAGGAATTGTGTTAATTGTATCCACCGCGTTGCGCTTATGCATATACCCATAAAGGCGCTTTAAAATTATATTAATCCATATAAAATTGACAATATAAGTTATCAGATAGCAAAAATACCATGGCGCCGTTTCCGTCAAAACCAAAGCCCCATTTTTTATAGGCTCAAGAAAAGCCAGTAACATTAAAACCGGTGTGATGAGATTCAGAATGGAAAAAAGTATAAACTGCGGTAAATTTCGTTTAAGCTGCCACTTAATATTTTCCTTGATCATGCTCATCTCCCACACACTTCTGTAAAATTATAAATGCCTCAGCCCGAATTACCATCCGATAAGGTTTTCAACCGCATATTCCTTCCGAGCCAACTCATAGAAAAACACTTCTTCCAACGTCAAAGGAATTATTTCCAAGACGACCGGGGAAAATTCGGATAAAACACTCCTAATCTCATCTTCCGAATTTTTGATGATGTACGTTTCCAAGACACCGTGCCGCTTTAGTTTTTGAATATTCAGCGGCAATTTTTCGATTTCAGGCTTATTTTTCGGCGACCAGACAATCTGAACTTTGTAAGCCAGTTGACGCAAATCGTCCATATCGGCTGTCAAAATCTGCTCTCCCCTATGTAAAAAAATTACATGATCACAAAAATCTTCCATCTCCCGCAAATTATGAGATGATATCAAAACGGTGTTTTCCAGTTCTGCAACTTGTCGGATAACATGCTTGCGCACAGCTTGACGCATAATCGGATCCAACCCGTCGAATGCTTCATCCATGAGCAAAAAGTTCGGCAAAGTGCTGAGTCCATATACTAAAGCCGCTTGACGCAACATTCCTTTGGAAAACTTGTGCATGCTGAGGTGCTCAGGCAAATCCAAAACACGCAAAAGATCATGGTAAAGCTGGTCCGACCAAGACTTGTATACTGTCTTGTAGAACTCACCCATCTGCGCCATATCAAAATCAGGATAATAGAAGGGTGTATCTGGCACAAAAAACATCTTGTGCTTGGCATTAGGATTGTCGTACACTGACTCTCCATCATAAAAAACTGTACCGCTGTCAGGTTTATAAATGCCACAAAGTAAACGCATCAAGGTGCTTTTACCAGCTCCGTTTGACCCAAGTAAGCCGTAAATCGTATGGCTTTGCATAGTAAAACTGATATCATGTACCGCCGGCTTCCCGTCAAATGATTTAGTCAGTTTGTCGGCCTTAAGCATTCCGGTTTTTCCAGTCATCTATGCACTCATCAGTTTTTTCATGAATTTTCTTGGGCGTGTAATCATAAGTAAGCGCTTGACTGACGCCTTTACTCAGCTCCTGCGTTATTTTTCTTTCGATGACTTCGTTCTTATTTTTTAGCGGCGCAATAAAACTACCTTTTCCGGTTAACGAATAAATAAATCCAGCCTCATCAAGTTGTTGATATGCTTTTTGAACAGTGTTAGGATTTACATTCAAATCCAAAGAAACCTGTCTTACCGTAGGAAGTTGTTCATCCTCTTTCAGAACACCGGTCAAAATCAACTTAATAATCTGTTGCTTTATCTGCATATAAATCGGCTCACGACTGCGAAAATCAATGGCAAACATAATCAACCTCCTTTGAATTATATACTATAGTACAGCTATAGTAGTGTCAATAAAATTTAATAATCCTTACATGCATATAAGATTTGCGCAAATAAAAAAGCCAACTTCCTCAGAAGTTGGCTTGGTGCCGGCGGCCGGACTCGAACCGGCACGGTGTCACCACCGGTGGATTTTGAGTCCACTACGTCTGCCAATTCCATCACGCCGGCAAATCGTACTAGCAAAATATACACCATTTATTTTCTTTTGTCAACACCTAAAATTCAACTTGACCGCGCATTTATGAGACACAAATGATAATGTCCTGATATACCACAAATGAAAATGTCCCGATCTGTGATAGAATCATCCTTCAGTATTAAACCAGATTGGTAAGACGGAAAAGTAGGAATGGGACGCAGGACGATGCGAGACGGTGCGGGACAGTGCGCAGGGCGCATAGAATGTGGAACGGCCAAACAACCCTTTCCTCAACTGGCCCACGCAAGAGTAACAGCATGACGCCCCCTACCAACTTTTTAACCGCGCCCGCAACAATTTTTATATTTTTTACCGCTACCACATGGGCAGGGATCGTTACGACCGACTTTATTTTTATCACGTATAAGCGGCTTGTGATTTGCATCCTTGTTCACTTCACCTTGACGTTCCGACTGTCCAGCGGCGGCTTTCGCCTCCGCGAAGGAGCTTTCAGCAGCTTTATGTTCTTCTATCCGGCGCAATGAATTTTCACGTCTAATTGGCTCCTCCGGGCGGAAATTAGCTCGCAGAATCATACGGACGGCGGCCTCCTGAATCGAATTATTCATCTCTTCAAACATTTGGAAGCCTTCCATCTTGTACTCCATGACTGGATCGTGCTGTGCATAACTGCGCATACCGATCGAATCGCGCAGGTCATCCATTAAGTCAATATGATCCATCCATTTTTGATCAACCGAACGCAAAAGAATCACACGTTCTATTTCACGCATCAGCTCAGGTGAACCAAGCTCATCTTCACGCGAAGCATAACGATCTAAGGCAGCTTGAACGGTAATGTCAATTATTTCGTCCAAAGTGTTGTTTTGGGCAATTAATTCTTTTAACTTCAGGACTGGATCAATCGGGCCTGTAATGTCCAAAAGATTGGCGGTAAGTCCGCTTATCTCCCACTCTTCAGCCGGCTCATCAGGATTGCAGTATTTGGCAAACACTCGTTTAAGGGTGCTTTCAATCATATTGCGATATGTATCCTGTAAGTCTTCGCCTTCCAATACACGCCGACGTTGAGCATAAATCACTTCACGTTGCTTGTTCATAACATCATCATATTCAAGCACATGCTTACGGATACCAAAGTTGCGGCCTTCAACTTTTTTCTGAGCATTTTCTATTTGTTTACTCAGCATTCTGTTTTGCAGTTCCATGTCTTCATCGACACCCAAACTGTTAAACAATTTAGTCATTCTATCGCCGCCAAAAAGACGCAACAAATCATCTTCTAACGAAAGGTAAAATTTGGACTTACCCGGATCACCTTGACGGCCGGCACGTCCGCGCAATTGGTTGTCGATGCGGCGTGATTCATGCCTTTCCGTGCCTAGTATGTACAGTCCTCCAGCTTTTATAACTTTATCTTTTTCGTCTTTAATACTGTCAGAGAAGTTTTTTTCCAGTTCCTGATAACGCTGGCGGATATCCAAAATCAAAGGATCGTCAGTCTCATTATGAGTTGTAGATTGCTCAACTAACTCCGGCTCAAATCCTTGTTTTCGCAACTCAGCTTTAGCCATATATTCCGGATTACCGCCGAGCAGAATATCCGTACCACGTCCAGCCATGTTCGTGGAAATGGTTACCGCTCCATAGCGTCCGGCCTGAGCAACAATCTCCGCTTCACGTTGATGCTGTTTGGCGTTTAAGACATTGTGTTTTATCCCAACGCGAGTAAACAGATCCGACAACAGCTCTGATTTTTCAACAGAAACTGTACCGATAAGCACCGGCTGGCCTTGTGCATGAACTTTCTTGACCTCTTCTATAATAGCCTTATATTTGCCGCGTTCAGTTTTATATATGCTATCATGTTCATCCAACCGAGCAATCGGACGATTGGTAGGAATGCAAATTACATCCAAACTGTAAATACTTCTGAACTCATCTTCTTCCGTTAAGGCCGTACCGGTCATACCGGAAAGTTTAGCATACATGCGGAAATAATTCTGAAAAGTAATCGTAGCCAATGTTTTACTCTCATTCTCTACTTTTACACCTTCTTTGGCTTCAATAGCCTGATGCAAGCCGTCACTGTAGCGGCGACCGTACATCAAGCGTCCGGTAAAGTCATCGACAATAATAACTTCGCCGTCTTGCACAACGTACTGATCATCACGATGCATAGTGCCATGAGCTTTTAACGCATTATTTATATAATGTTGCAAGTCGTAGTTTTCCTCATCGGCCAAGTTATTAACTTGGAAGTATTGTTCAGCCTTACTTACCCCGTTGCGAGTCATAACCGCCGTCTTGGCCTTCTCATCAACAATATAATCGGCATCGCCGGCCAGTTCATCCTGGTCTTCCTTGCTATCAGTTTCTGCAACTACAAACGGTTTGAGGGTCGTGACAAAGCTGTTGACCTTTTTATACATATCTGTCGATGCTTCGCCTTGGCCAGATATAATTAAAGGGGTTCGCGCTTCGTCAATCAAAATTGAGTCCACCTCATCGACAATCGCAAATTGTAATTCCCGCTGCACCATTTCACTCTTATGCGTAACCATGTTATCACGCAAATAATCAAAGCCGAACTCATTATTTGTACCGTAAACGATATCTGAAGCATAAGCTTGCCGCCGCGCATCATTATCCAAACCATGAACAATCAAACCGACGGTGAGTCCTAGGTATGTATAAACCTTACCCATCCACTCCGAGTCACGGGTGGCCAAATAATCATTGACCGTAACTACGTGAACGCCTTGTCCGGTAAGGGCATTTAAATAAACTGGCAATGTCGCCACCAAGGTTTTACCTTCACCGGTTTTCATCTCCGCAATACGTCCCTGGTGCAAAACAATACCACCGATAATCTGCACCCGATAATGACGCATTCCTAGCACTCGCCAGGCCGCTTCACGGATTGTAGCAAAGGCATCTGGCAAAATATCATCTAACGTTTCCCCGGCCTTTAAGCGGTCGCGCAGCCATTCCGTGCGTCCACGCAATTCATGGTCACTAAGTTGGCGATATTCATCTTCTTTAGCTTCAACAGCCGTTACCAACGGCATTATGCGCTTAATTTCACGTTCACTATGAGTACCGAAAATTTTATTCAATAAATTCATGACTATACTTCCTATTATGATTAATTCACATCGGCAAAATTTTACTTATATAATATTACATTAGAATTTCACAGCTTACAAGCAAATAATTATAGTTTGTGGGTAATCAGTGATAATTTCATCCCACCAGCGGAATGATCAGACTTTCGGCTTGGTGTATTTTCGGCTGATTTCCGATTGAATAATTTCATAAAAAACACCCTGTCCGGCCCCGGCTGCCAAAGCATTTCTTAATGCGGCCAAAGCTTGTGGTGGACTATTTTCCGGGACAACTATAATAATTTTACGAGATTTTATATCGCCATTTCGGATGCTGATGCGATCTTTTCCCCAAAGTTCCGGGGTTCCGTTAAATCCGGCTAAATTTTTGACCATTCGACTAGCTTGTTCAGTTATGTTATCTGGATTCTGCCACGTTGGTGCTGTCAGGTCAATACTTTTTATCATTGTGGCTTCGCCTGATTTGAAACGCGATATAACAGGATAATTGTGCGGCAGATTGCCACCGTTTTGTTCACGTAAATAGGCACCTCTTTTAAAATTGTGCCAGTCCCAAAAATTTTTGGAATTATCATCAGATTTGCTTTCGTCTTCCTCCTCGTTTAAATTATCTATGCCTGTCCACAAAGGAATAGGCGTATGTGCTTGACCTTTTATCGTGCCCAAACCAAGTGGGATACTATAATAGCTGTTCAGCCAAAGTACGTTATTTTCCGCATCTTTTTCCACATAAAATTTTCGATTGCGAATAAGTTTTCCAAGCAACCGAGACCCGCCGGTGGTTCTGTCAAACCATTTATTAACTTGACCGCCCAAATACCGCCCTGTCATTATCGTAGTACCGAGGTTAACTACTTGACTGCGCCATACCGCCGGTATTTCGTTAAGCTGTCTGTTCGCCGCTTCATTCAATCCGGTTAAATTTACCGCGCTAGAAGCTAAAACAAAGGCCAATTTCTGCTCTTGTGCCATCTTATTGGCGGCAGCCTGCCAACAAAACATTGCGCTGCGAGCGTAAAGAGTAAGAATCATTACCAACAGTGTGATAATAAGCACAGGTGTAACTATAGCCGCTTCCAAAGTCACACTACCGTTCAAAGCCTTATGCTTCCACCTCTCATTTTTTTGCTCGTAGTAACTCATAGTTCTCCTTCCTTCCAACCCTGCCACCTTGCCACCTCCCGCAAGTAATATCGGCATTTACAACTACGCCGGTAAAAAAATGCCCGGACAGATTAGCCTCAATCAATTCGACCGCACGTTTAACCTTATTATCTTCACTTACTGGCAATAAAAACAGCCGCAAAAAGTCTTTATAATACACCTGTATTACTTCGTTATATCCGGGTTGCAAAGGAACCGTTTTCCCGGCCAGCAAGGTTTTCACATCCTTGCCGGATTTCGTAAATGCCCTGACTGCAATAAAAATTGCTTCAAAAACAGCAGACGGTATATATACGGTTCCGCCTGAAAAGGCAAAAACCAAGGCGGTTGTTGCTATGGCGGCAGTGCGATAAACAGCTCTTTTCATCGGTTTACTGTATATACCGATAATATGTTGAACCCAGCGCAAAAGTCTTAAATATAATTTAACCCGTTTAGCGGCTTTTTCCTTGTCTTCTATCCCTGTAATTATATATTCAACTTCATAAGGGGTTACAGTTTTTAAAGCGGCTTTGCTGAAACCGCCCCAGGTTTTGCCAAAAGTGGTCGATTCGCCAAACTTGCCGGCCGCATTACTGAAGCTGTCTATAGCATACTCGTTAACGAGTAAAGCATCATAAACAGGTATAGAATTGATGCTCAAAGCATTTTCCACATTGCTCATTTGCGCCAATACTTTTTGCCAGCTTTCACCGCCGGCTTCATTTTCTTCCATCGCTAAAAATTTGAATACCGGCTCAAGGAAAGGACGAACTTTTGAAGGAATCGCCTTGTCTTTAAAATCAAGGATACTTTTCCGGTGCCGCTGCCATGCATCTTTAGCAACACCAAGCTTACTCTTTCCTTGCTTAAGGTTTGGCGTAATTGCATGTTTGGCGCTCTGGACTCGCTCGTAAATTTCTTTAACTAGGCCAACAGGTGCACGCAAACGCATATATGCATGGATTTGCGGTTTAGCAAATTCCGCTTCGCTCAAAGGATCGGTGCAGTCTGTCGTGGCAGTCACCTTGGTAGGCGGCAGCAAAGGCATGCGCGCAATATCTTTGGTAATTCGGTCGAATATCGCCGTGTTAGCGGCCTCGGCTCGAATCCCCCACAATCCGTAGCGTTCTTCTAAAGTGCGGTCAAATTTTGCCATAGTGACTCCGGTTTGCACTGACAACGCCTCGCCGACTTCAACTTGAAAAATACGCAGGCCGGCTATTTGGTGCATAATTAAAGCGAAAATTAGTATCCCGGAGGTTGTAATCGTTGCCAACAGCGTAACTGCCGCGCGGGAGTCTTGAATAAATGTTTTAATGGAATTTTTCATATCCCTGCCTCGCTAAGTCCTGGGTCAAATCAACCAACGCAATCAATCGCTCCGGCCGTGTTTTGACATTTCTTCGTCCTTTGTAGGAAGTAAATTCGATTATCGGCCCGTTTTCCGTCCATTCGGCAGCAAAACGTAGTTCTCCGGCAACATAGCTTTCCAATTGCTTAAAGCAGGCCGGCCCCTGAAATATAAACAAGATAAAAACGAATAGAATTGCCGTTGTAACTAATGCAGCTTCCAAACTGTTGGCCATATTAAATCCTTTCTCCTGCGCCTGGCGTAGTTTAATTTCTTACTGACAATTTACCTGAGAAAAGATTTTTTGCAGCCGACAAATTTCAACAAATGACAACAAATTACGACAATTCACGATCGCTCGCCCGACTTCGTTCGGCTAGATTTCCGTGAAAACTTCCTGCTAATCAGCGCAATAAAAAAACGGCACAACAGATTATTTCTGTTATGCCGTCAATTGTTTCATATATCGCGCACAGCCCTCAACGCTGCGCATCAGAAGATTTTTTATTGCCGCAGTTCAGCATGCAAAGTTTCATGCAACGCCTCAATTATTCGATTCATTATCGGGTTTATCGCAGCATCATTAAGTGTTCCAGTCTGCGAACGGAATTTTAGACTGAAAGCAACCGACTTCTTATCATGACCCAAATTTTTGCCCTCATAGACATCAAATAACGCCAGTTCGGCCAGAAGGTCTTCAGAGTGAGCATAAATATTTTTTTCTATCTCTCCGACCGGAGTAGAACGGTCAACCACAACCGCCAAGTCACGCGTAACCGCCGGATACTTAGGCAAAGGTTTTTGCGTACGCTTAAAATTGTGCAATTCAACCACTGTTGCCAAATCGAGGAGCAAGACAGCGGTGCAGCGCGGTAGATCATATGTTTCAGCAATATCCGGATGCAGATAACCTATCAGGCCAAATGATTTACGATTGACAACCAAACTAGCTGAACGATAAGGGTGGAAGCAAGGAGCTTCCGCCGGAGCATTAACCTCACTCGACGCTGCTAGAGACAAAAATTCAACGTCCTTAATACCGGTTTGCTGAGAAATCTCTTCAACAATGTGTTTAAGTTCATAGAACAGCCGACCATTATCCTTAGCAGTCGTGTTGTCGTAAACAATTGCCGCCACCACTTCCCGTTCGTTAGGTAATTTCTGCCCATCTACCGGATGATAGCAACGCATTATCTCAAACAGACCGGCGGACTCCTCAGCTCTAGAGCTGTTATTATGAGCAATATTTAGCAAGGCCGGTAAAGGAGTTGTCCTAAGACAGGAAGTGTCTTCCGGTGCGTAACGGATTTTCAACATTTTCCGCAGCGGCGAATCAGGTGCCAAACCAAGTCTATCCGGTTCTTTCGCACTCATGAAAGAATATGTATAGGCTTCGTAAAAACCGGACGAAATCATAATTTCAGCTATCAGACGCTTAATATTAAGCTTAGTGCTACGGCCGCCGACCGTCGTTTCCGCTGCCGGCAGCAAGGTAGGCGGAATATTGTTATAGTCATGAAAACGGGCAACTTCCTCCGCCAAATCGGCAAAGCCTTCGAGATCCGGCCTAAAGCTCGGTGCGACAACATCAGCCGTCAAATTTCCCGAATCAACCGTCAAATTACAGCCTACAGCCTCCAACGTTGCGATCATTTCCGAAGTTGCCAACTGTAATCCCAAAAAAGTATTAACGCGATTAAAATCCAATTTAATATGTGGCTTCGTGGACGGCAGATTATTGATATCTATAAAATCAGATGAAACAAGGCCACAGCCCAACTTTTCGACCAATTCACAAGCACGTTTCAAAGCACGCAGCGTTTTCCATCCATCAACAATTCGTTCAAACCTAGCGGAAGATTCCGTCCTGATGCCCAAGGCACTCGCTGTTTGTCGCACCGAATCAGGCGCAAAACAGGCTGCTTCAAAAATCACCGTATCCGTACCCGGATTAATACAAGAATTTGCACCGCCCATTATACCGGCCAGTGCTACAGCCCCCGCTTTATCCGCAATGACAAGCATACTGTCATCCAAGACATATTTTTTGTCATCCAAAGTGGTAAAGGTTTCCTGCCCGGCGGCACGACGTACGGTAATTTCTCCCCCTCTAATACAATCAGCGGAGAACGCATGCATTGGCTGTCCCAACTCCAACATCACATAATTTGTTATGTCCACAATGTTATTTATCGGGCGGACCCCAGACATAGCCAAGCGACGCCGCATCCATAAAGGTGAAGGTTCAATTTTAACTTTATCAATGCGCACAGCACAATAGCGTGAACACAGGGCAGGCTCCGCAACCGTAACTTTCAAGGCATCCGAAGTCCTATTGAGACCGTCAGCTTTCACCTCCGGCTCCGGCAAATGGAATTCATGCCGGTAGGTTATGGCAGCTTCCCGCGCCAGACCTTCAATTGAATAGCAGTCCGGGCGGTTGGAAGTTATTTCAAATTCAATCGTTCCGCCCTCAAGTTTCAATGCTTTGAGTACCGGCTCGCCAAGAGCTAAGTCATCAGGCAAAATAAAGATTCCGTCAGTAACGGCTTCCGGAAACAATTCCGACATAATACCGAGTTCAGCCAAAGAGCAAAGCATGCCCTCAGATTTTACACCGCGCAACATGCCGGTATTAATTTGCTTGCCCCCATTAACATGTGATCCATCCAACGCAACCGGGACGATGTCATTGACCTTGACATTGGAAGCTCCAGTAACAATTTGTAAATTTTTTTGCTCGCCGACATTCACCTGACAAATAACTAACTTATCTGCATTAGGATGCCTCTCTATTGTTTCAATTCGACCAGTAACAACACCCGACACATCTTCCCCGAACCAAGTTACGCCTTCAACTTTAGAACCAGAAAGCGTCAGCCGATTGCAAAAATCATGTATATTTTCCGGAACATCGACCAGCTGCTTCAACCATTCAATCGGTGCTAACATATTGCCCCTCCTTATTTAAATTGCCGCAAAAACTGCAGATTATTTTCATAGAAATAGCGGATATCTTCAATATTGAATCTGGCCATCGCCGTACGTTCAACTCCTATACCGAACGCAAAACCGCTATAAATCTCCGGATCAATACCGGACTGCTCCAAAACCCAAGGATGCACCATTCCGGCCCCCAAGACTTCGACAAAACCTTCGCCTTTACAGGTTCGACAGCCATGCCCGCCACAACTCCAACAAGTAACATCAACTTCACAGCTAGGCTCAGTAAACGGGAAATGATGCGGCCGCAAGCGGATTTGCGTATCTTCGCCGAACAGCCTTTGCGCAAAAAGTTTCAATGTTCCCACTAAATCACTCATCGCAACACCTTTGTCCACAACCAGGCCTTCAATTTGATGGAAAATTGGCGAGTGCGTGGCATCAGGTGTATCGGGGCGATAGACTTTACCCGGAGCGATTATCTTGATCGGCGGCTTTTGTTGCTCCATAACACGTATTTGAACCGGAGAAGTTTGGGTGCGCAACAGAACGTCGTCAGTTATATAAAAAGTATCGTGCGCCGAACGGGCAGGATGGCCTTGTGGTATACGCAAACGGTCAAAATTGTAACTACTCAGCTCTACTTCAGGGCCTTCGACAACCGAATACCCCATGCCAATAAAAATAGTTTCAATGGCTTCGATTACTTTGCTAATCGGATGGGATGTAGCTTGCCTTTGACCTACACCTGGCATGGTGATATCAATCATTTCATCTTGCATTTGCTTCTTTTGAGATTCTTGACGTAATACATTCTTCTGCTTGTTTAGCATTATTTCAATTGCTGTCCTAATTCCGTTGGTTAGATCGCCAACCTTAGGCCGTTCTTCTGGACTCAATTTGCCCATACTACGTAAAACAGCCGTTAATTCCCCATTTTTACCCAGCAGTTTGACACGGATAGCCTCTAAATCGCTTAACGATTCGGCAGATTCTAAAGCTCTGTAATATCTTTCGCGCATCTCCTTAAGATGTTCTATTAAATCGGACATTTAAACCTCCCAGTGCTGATTTATCGCATAAAAAAACCATCCCTGTTCGGGACGGATTTACCGCGGTACCACCCGAGTTCCGGCTTAAGCCGGCGCTCATCGCATATATTGATACTCCGAAGTGAAATTCAGCTTTGATCCGGTAATGACTCACAGCACCGTCATCTCTCTGTAACCGGTCGGGCAAAACCTACTTGTCTTCATCAACATATCGTAACTAAGATAGCATAAAAAAGCCGGAATTTCAACAAATCCGGCCAATTCAACTTTCATGTCTAAAGCAGCGCAGCACTCAAATCAATTCGCGCCAATCCAGATCACCGCGGTCAATAGCCAAAACCAGTATTTCCGCTGATGCAAGGCTGGTCGCATACGGAATGTTATTATCGTCACAAGCCCGGAAAAGAACGTTGCAATCCTCATTATCCCCGAGTTGTGTATCGCGCAAATATATAATCGCATCCAATTCATTGTACATAGCCCGTGAAGCCAATTGCCCCATAGCTGCTACGCTGTTTCCAACCAATGCCGAAGCCGACAAGTTCACGTTAATTTCTAAAATACGCGATGTCGAAAAAAAAGAAACCAAGTCATGTTTGGCGAGTATATGGCTGTATGCGATACAAAAATTAACCAAAAGCTCGTTTTTGCGCGTATCCGCCAAAAGTGCGATTTTCATGTGATTAACCTCCAAATGTATCTATGACAATGATAATGATTTTTAGTTAATTTGACAAGTACTTTTGCGAAATTTAGCTAAAAGTTAGTTGAAATAAAGCAGATTTGTTCATTGGAAACATTTTATTAACACATTTTTTCTTTTTTCAATGGATTTTGGCAATCTTATTTATTTCTCCGGGTCGACGTAACATGTCTTCGAATGCAGCCGTCCATTCATGCCCAGTAAAAATTTTATATGCTCAACATCTATACTTTAGAGCTAAATTATTATTTTTTCCTCTTGCATAGTAACGTTAACTGTGTTAGACTTAACGAGCTAACGGGGTGTGGCTCAGGTGGTAGAGCGCTTGGTTCGGGACCAAGAGGCCGCTGGTTCAAGTCCAGTCACTCCGACCAAAAGAGCTTTGTAACCAAAGCTCTTTTATTATATCTTCTTTATGTTTATATATTGTCGGATCGGCCTATTTGCCCAACCCCAGACGGCCGTTGAATTGCGGCTCATCAACTCAATATTATGAACTGTAAGGATGCTTAATTATGGATAAATTTTCTGTCATTTTGGCTGCGTACAATACCGAAGAATTACTCGAAGAATGTATTCTTTCCGTCCTGCATCAAACCAGGTCGGTTGATGAATTTATCATTATCGACGACGGTTCAACCGATCGCAGTCCTGAACTAATTGATAAGTATGCCGCGGAATATCCTAACATTATCGTGTTCCATCAACGCAATGCCGGACAAGCGGCCGCAAGAAATGTCGGCCTCGCCCACGCCTCGGGCAACTACATAGGCTTTATCGACAGTGATGACTGGTATGATCCGAATTTCATTGAAGAATTGTACAACTGCTGCCAAAAAAATGGGGCAAGCATAGCTTGTGCATCAATGTCAGATTATTATAGTAAACAAAACGTCGTTAGACATGATTATGCTGCAAATACCGATCCTTTTAAAATCACCCCCAGCGTCTGCAACAAGCTTTTTCGGCGTAATTTAATCGGCGACTTAAGGTTTCAAGAAGGCCGTTGGTATGAAGATTTCGGTTTCTTTCATGCTTTGCTCAGTCGTAATCCGGTCATCGCCTACACAACAAGTACTACTTACAACTGTCATTGCCGGCCGGTTTCTACTATGTTTAACGATAACGCCCTCCAAAATTTAGACATTCTCTTTATTTGCAATTACATTGAGAGTCTATATCCCAAGCCGCTTCCGACAGCAATAAGAGAAAAATATGAGTATATCTATTTGGACACCTTGCTCATATCAACTATCAATCGCCTCGCCATCATGCACAATCGAGCAAAAAACAACGTTATCGCAACGATACGCTTATACGTAAAGAACAAGTTCCCCGACTGGGCAACATCACAGACTTTTCGCAATTTACCATTTAAACGCCGTATCATCGCTTATCTCAACGGTCACGGACTACATAAGATCAGTCGCTTAATTATCGGATTCAACGGCGTTATTAAACAATTACGGTCACCTAAACTATTTAAGGCCGAAAAGTGATTTCAGCCGTTGCCACAAAGTTTTGCTACCTGAAACATCTGGTTTAGGACTAACCGGCGCTTTAGCTGGTTCTTCACTCATAAAAACGAACTGCACGCTGCGGATCGTCAAATTGTGTTGGCTGATAAACGATTCCGCTTTATAGTTCTCCGGCATGAGATTAGCGGTAATTTTTTTCATCTCGCGCTCAATAATTGGGGACAGATCAGCGGTTTTATCAGCGGCAAGTTTGCTTCCATCAGCTAAGGCCGTTGCGCCGCCCGCCAATTTTGTCATGCCATCGTTCAATTTATCTACGCCGCCGGCGGCTTGGTTAACACCGTCTAGATAGCTGTTAAATCCACCATACAGTTGCCATGCTCCTTTTTCCGCTTGGCCAACACCGCTGTACATTAAGCCGAAATTAGCGTTAAGCTTAACCGCGCCCTCATGTAATCGTTCAGCACCGTCTGCCAATTTGCTGACACCTGACTTGAATTCTTTAAGCTTGTCTATTACTTCACTCAAGTTAAAGTCCTTATTTAAATACTTACGTAATTCACGTAGGTTGCCGAGAACCTCACTTATATCGTTACCGCCGTTTAGGTATTTGTCTACGGAATTTAACGTCTTCTCAACCTGTTTTAATAGTTCGTCGAGCGAAAACTTACTCATTTCATCGGAATTTTTTCGCAACTCGGAGCTTATGTTCCGTACTTTTGCCGCCATCGCTGTCAGTTTTTCTACTTTGGCATGTTCAGCCTGGCGCATTTTATTGCTTTCTTGGCGTTCAATTTTTACCGCTTCTTCTAACTTGCCCACTTGTTGTTCGATTTTAGCGATCAAAGCATTAATTTGCGGATCAATAGATTTTATTGTATGGGTAGCGTAGTGTTGCGTGTCCGTCTGAGATGGCTGTTCATTGAGCAGAGCTTTTGGTGCCTCTACCGGTGCCATCGCTTTGTCATTAGCAGGAACAGTATTGTTGACCTTTACCGCGCCCTGCTCATCCACTGCTACTGACTTTTCGTTACTATCTGACACAGATTTTTCGTTCGTTGCTGCCGGCTTATCACTAACCGCTGACGCAACTTTGTCATTTCCCGCTGCCGACTTCACCGTTATAGTAGTCGTTTCTGTGTTCGCCGCCACTTTCTGTTTCAGCTCATTCAACATACCCTTCAGCTCCGCCAGATCAGCATCAGCCGCCGTCGAGGTTACCACAGCTGCACCGGTCTTATCCGCCGTCTGCAAAGCATTCATTGCCGCTAAGCTATTATCCAACTCCGAAAGTTTGGTTTGCCATGCATTTAAGTTTTTGGCCCAATTTTTTAGATCCGGTAACCGCTCAGAAACAGTTTTCTTCATTTCCCGTAGACTCGCATTATCCGGCGGTAAAAAATCGCCCAAAACTTTCTTTAAATCATCAATTATTCTTTTGATAGTCTTACCCAATTTGTCCAAATTTTCCGGAGAAACAACTTTATCCAGTTCATCATTCATCATACGAATGCCGCCGGCAAGTTCTCCGCTGCCATCAGCCAGCTGCTGCAACCCGTCAGAAAATTGACCCATGCCATTATCTAGCGTATTAAGGCCGTTCGCCAAACTATATATGCCGTCGGATATTTTATAACCGTTATCAGCCAAGCGATGCATACCATCATCCAATTCAGCAACACCATTTTGGCCTTCATTTATCCCATCCGCAAGTTGCCTCATACCATCGGCAAGCTGCGCTAGACCCGTGTGCAAAGGAGCAAACTGTTTGGCTATCTCTTTCGCGTTAGGCAGCTTAATTCCCGGGTCAAGTTTATATGGTATGCCGGCTATTTGTACTGGTTCAATTTGCCATTTTTCGCCTTTAGCATTAATTACGTATTTTGCATCCGTGTTCGGGAACAATATATAATTCAACTGTTTTTTGCTCCCAGCAAACGACGGTGTGGCTTGTGCTGCATTAATAATTTCAACATTTTCGCCATGCAGCTTTACCGTTGTCTGAAGCATAAAAGATCTATGGAAACGAGCAAACTCTTTTTCAGATTTGTTACGCTTTATCTCAATCATTATCGTAAGTTGTCCGTCATGATCAACTATATCCTGCGGTGCCATATCTTTGCCATTTAGGCGATAAGTCAGCTTAAAATCCCATGGCATAGGTCTACGCCCCAAGTTGCCTTGGTAGAAAAATGCCCCAGGTTTTCCTTTAAAAACAACACGATCGCCTTGACGTTCTAAATCTCGCTGGTCAGTCAAGTTAATTACCTGGTCATAAATACCGTAGTCAACCACCGAGCGTTCTTGCTTGATGAGAAAACGATTAACCGCATAGGCATTAGTTAAAGTACCGTCCGTTGCCAATTTGGCATATATAATTTCATCTTTTTCGGGTTGGTTTTCCGTTTCCTTTTTCACTGCAGCCGCTTTGCCGCCATATTCAGCCCAAACTGTAAAGCTACCGATCTGGCTGAATAAAATTATCAAAGCCACAGACACAGATAAAGATTTATTTAACAATTTATTTTTTAAATTGATACGCATTTCTCATCTTCCTTCCTATAAATCCCCCTCGGGCAAACCTGTCAAAGTAGTAGAGGAACCCCGGCAAAAATACTAAAACGTTCAGTAATGATAAAAATGCTCCTCGAGCCAAAACTGTGCCAAGTTCACGAATAATATCCATAGATGATACGGTACTCAAAAAAATTCCGGCAGCAATTAGAATCATTGCCGGAGGCAATAGACTTGGAGCTGTCTGTCGAACTGTCTCAAGCAAAGCTTGTCGTTTGGAATACTTTTGACGCAATTCGATGTAGTTTTGCACAAACAGGATGCCGTAGTCTACAGTTGCACCAAGCTGTACAGTGCTAATCACCAAATAACCTATAAAGCTTAAGCGCAGATCTTCAAAATACGGTACAGCCAGATTTATCCATATAGAACTTTCAATAGTCAGCAAAAGCATGAGAGGGATTGACCATGATCTAAAGGCCGCCACCAAAACTAGCCCAATGGCCAAAATGGCCAAGCCGTTGACAATAAGTGTATCCCGACTGACCGTATTACGCATATCCAGCATGCTGGCAGCTTCGCCAGCCACCGTAGCGGAATCTCCAAACACTGCCTTGGTCTCCGCCTTAATGCGGCTCATCACCTCAAAGGTCTTTTTCCCTTCAGCCGGCATAGATGTGGTCAAAATAAGGCGGGCGTAGTGCGGGGAAAGTAACTGACTCAATTTTTTCGGCGGCACAAAATCCTGGGGTATTGCCCGGCTTACTTGATTGTTATAGCTGATTATCGAAGTAATTTCCGGAATTTTTTGCAATTTCTGTTCAAGCTCGTTCTCCTTAGCCAAGTTGCCGCGCGGCACGACGACGGCCAGCTGTTTTGCTTTGCCGAAAGCTTCGGTGATAACTTCCCGGTCATGTGCTTCCCGTGAATTGTCTTTTAAGCCGTCCATACCATAGCGAAAATCTAAATTAGACTGAGCCAGATATGCTGGAACCGCCAATAAAAAGACCAAAATCAGGAAAGGCAGACGTAATTTCAGCACAACCTTTGAAAAAATATTGAATTTTGGCAAAAGAGGGCGATGCTGCAGCTTAAAAATCAACTTTCCTGTAAGCATGATCAAAGCCGGGAAAAATATTATTACCGACAATAGACTGAATAATACACCTTTTGCCAATACTATACCTAAGTCAGCCCCGATGCGGAAACGCATAAACAGCAGAGCCAAAAATCCGAATATAGTGGTCAATGACGACGACAAAACAGCAACACTTGCCTTCGGCACAGCGGCAATCAAAGCTTCACGATCCCCCATTCCAGCTTGCTTGTATGATTCATACTTATGCAGTAGGAAAATAGCATAGTCCATAGAAACCGCCATCTGCAAAATTGGTGCAACCGAATTAGTAAGGAATGATATATTTTTAAAAAATATATTTGTTCCCATATTAAGGAGAACCGCAAAAAGTATGCACAGCAAAAGCAGCACTGGCTCAACAAATGAAGTCGTGGCCAAGGCCAGAATTATCAAAGCCGTCGGCAAAATCAACCAAAATATTTTCATGATCTCATCAGCTGAACTTTTTTGTGCGGCCGCCAAATTGACCAAATCGCCGCTTACAGCTCCGTTTTTGCCAGCCAAAGCTTGCAAAGCCGCTGTTGTACCCAGGCTGTCAGCCGTAGAAGCCGTTACAATAAATCGAGCTCCATTATCTTTATAGAAATTATTTAGTAGGTCTGACGGCGCAAGCTCAAGCGGTTTGCTTATATCCCAGCTGTCGTCAAGCCAATAGACGGCCTGCACCCCCGGGATTTCTCTGAGCCGTTCTTTCAAACTGACGGCCTGTTGCAAATCAATATCGGGCATGTAGAAATCAGCATTAGGTATACCGCTGCCAAATTCATCCCGCATAATCTTGATGGCTCGCGTTGAATCTGCATCACTCGGTAAGTATTCAACCAAATTATAATTAACTTTGACGGTCAAAGTCATGGCTAAGCAAGCTATTGCCACTACTAAAGACAATATTAAAACCAGCTTATATCTTTTAGTAATTATCTCAGCCACTTTGCGCATAAAACTTACCTTCAGAACTAACAAATATATATTCAATTCATGGTTAAATTATACCGACAGGCGCAAAAAAATTCATGACTTTTTGATGAATTTACGGGAAACTAGGTTTAATTTATTTGTTTTACAAAATAGTTAGGCGATATTCAATTAATAAATTAGCTACTGTTATGTATACGAACTAATTGATAATAAAACGCGGCAGTAAATTGTTAATTTCTCATCTTATTTGAAACAACAATTTACTGCCGCTTACTATCAGTGCTGAGCTCCAGTACTAATCTACAGTACTTATTTACTGTCCTGGTGTCAGCGATATATTACCGCTGATGCAATTGCTCCATGCGTCGGCTACATCGTCTGTCCGGCCGGTTTAATTATTTTGTGCAAAACAATCGTAACGATTAATGTTACTACCACTGCCGGCAAAGTACTTCCTATCGACAAATCCAAATTCATGAACCAACGATAGACACCGAATCCGATTAGCCAAGCTGCCAAACCTACCCAGTCAAACTTTTTGCTGCCACAGCTATGACGTAAAATATAGAAATCTGCAATTTGCACAGCAGCCATCGGGGCGAATACCGACCCTATATAATATAAAAATTCGGTTATATCATCCATAGGATAACAAATCGCGCCTATCGTTCCGATCACAGTCACTCCCAGGGCTATCCATTTACCGTTAACTTTAGAAAGTACCGATTCGCTTGTAATACCGGCGGAAAAGGCATCGAGAAAAGTAGTTGTAACAGTAGAAAAAATTATAATAAGCAAACCAACAATACCAAGACCAGCTTTCAACATTATCTTGGCAATGTCAGACTCAGTAGTCAGGATAGCCGCTCCCATACCGATGAAGTACATCCAACAACTTACGATGCTGTACGACAAAGTACTGACTAAAGTTGCTTTATTGCCGGAAACCGCTTCACGTGTGTAATCACTGATCAAAGGCAACCAAGACAATGGCATTGCTATAGCCAGCTCAACCGCGGCTCCAAAACTCATGGCTTCACCCGATACCGCCGTTCCTCCTATGGCATTATCTATAAATATTACTTTACTCAATAACAAAGTCAAAATGAACAGGGCAACCATGGCCACGGTACTGATCTTGCCAGACCTAAATATATCAGCCGCAATCCAAATCAGAATAAGGGCACCAATAACTATACTCCATAACCAGCTGCCTACTCCAAGGACTTCATTAGCCGCCAACGACCCATCATAAATCATGATTGCCGTCCAGCCAACTAGCTGAATGAAATTCAAAATGGCAAATAACTGCCCACCCTGTTGACCAAAACTACGTTTAACAATTTCCATCGAACTTGAACGAATTTTTCCACCCATTAGTCCGACTAAATAAAAAAGTATTCCACCGATTAAATGTCCCAGCAATATGGCCATCAATCCTGTTTTCCAACCAAGCGGCGCAAAATATGTGCCGGTAATAATTTCAGCAATTGAGACGCCGGCTCCGAACCAGATAAGTCCATTATCAAGCAACGAGGTGCGTTTTGTTGCAGTTTCACTCATATTAGTTATCCTCACTTTTCATGTCTGCTTTGGTAGCAGCAAAATAACCGGCTATATTAAATCCGTGGTTAAGTGGCCCAGCCCCATGGCCAAGATTCAAGCCATCTGCCAAAGCCGCTGAAATGTATTCCTTGGCCCTTTTTACCGACTCAAGCAGGGTGAAGCCCTTGGCTAAGTTTGCGGCGATAGCACTTGATAATGTGCAACCTGTACCGTGTGTATTCGGATTGTCGATCCGTTTGCCGCGCAACCATTGGCTGTTTTTATTATCAGCGCCATAATAATAGTCGTCAGCATCGCAGAGATTATGTCCACCCTTGCACAAAACGGCGCAGTTATAGGCACTGCCGATTTTTTCTGCCGCTGCAACCATTGCATCGGCTGATTCAATTTGCAGGCCGGATAAAATTTGCGCCTCGGGAATATTCGGAGTAAGAAGTGTTGCCAGAGGGAACAATTCCGATTTCAGGCAAGCAATGGCGTCGTCGTCAATCAACTTGGCACCGTTCGTGGCGACCATCACCGGGTCAACAACGATGTACTTCGGCCGATATTCGCGTAACTTTTTGCCGATCATTTTAATCAGGTCCGTTGAGGAAACCATGCCTATTTTCACTGCATCCGGGAAAATATCGCTAAACACCGCGTCAAGTTGTTGGCCTAAAAATTCGGCCGTCGAGTTCATAATGCCGGTAACTGCCAGGGTATTTTGTGCTGTCAAGGCCGTAATCGCACTTGTGGCAAAAACCCCATTGGCTTGCATCGTCTTGATATCCGCTTGAATACCGGCGCCTCCGCCGGAATCGCTACCGGCGATTGTTAATGCTGTAAACATAAATGCTCCTTTCGAATTCAACATCATTTTCTTAAGCGACATAAGGTGGTGCCCCCGGTATGCCGCTGCAGCAATATCTACATCGATTAGGAGTTCACAAACTGAATAGCACTCAAACGAGTGCGCAATAAATCATTTTCCCTACGTTGGCATTATCCAAATCAGGTTATGGGTCTAGAACGCATCTACTCTCAGCCGATTAAAGCTCCCCTTCAATGTATCATTTATTCTAACGCAAAAATTTCTTAAGGTAAATAGTGATTCGGATGCCCGACCGCGTCAATTTATTTTAGAAAGTCTTTAACGTGCCAACTGTAGAAATCCGGGATAAAACTTTCCGAAGCAGCTTCACCTTCCTGAACAAACGCATTTATTATGTCTTTATCCACACAAAAATCAACCCATTTTTCGTAATCGGCCATATCTATTTTTCGGTTAATTTCATTACAAGAATCCGGTATGTTGAATGGGGTAAACTGGCTCATTAGGCTGAGATATATGGCATCGCCGTAGGTAGCATGTAAATAATTCATAATCTGACAAGCTTCATCCAAGCGACCAGGTAGCAGCAGATGGCGACAAATTATACCCGACCGCATTATCCCGTCTGAAGAAAATTTGCACGGCCCGACTTGACGCACCATTTCGGCTATAGCATTTTTAGTCGGCTCAACATATTTACTTATACCAGAGTAACGAGCAGCCGTACTGTCTGACCAATATTTAAAATCAGGCAAATAAATATCAATCAATCCATCTAACAGCTTTAGTGCTTCCGCCGATTCGCAGCCAGAGGAATTGTAAACAATCGGTAAACTTAACCCCTGCCGTTTTGCCTCAGGTAAAGCAATCAAAAGATGCGGAATATAGTGAACCGCTGTAACAAGATTTATGTTATGAGCACCAAGTTCCTGCAGGCGTAAAAATATAGACACAAGTTGTTCTATAGTGATCTCTTCACCGGCTTTACCACCGGAAACCGGTCGGTTTTGGCAAAAAACACAACGAAGTGGGCAACCTGAAAAAAATACTGTTCCTGACCCCCGTTCGCCGGAAAGTGGCGGTTCTTCCCACATATGTAGGCCGGCACGGGCAACTTTTAACGTAGAATTCATGCGGCAGCGACCTTTATTTCCGGCCAGTCTATCAATTCCACAGTCGTTCGGGCACAACTTGCATTCTTTGTATAAATCTAATTGTTTAAACAAACTATAGCCTCGTCTTTCCACAAATATAAACGAATAAATAAACGTATTAATTAGTTTATTAAACGCATAAACTAATTAATATTTTTAAAAGATATTGAACCTTTATTGTTAATTTATTATTATCAGCACAAGAACGAATTATAAAAGTTTTCGATGAAGGAGGCAATGATGGGACGAAATAAGTTATCAGATTTTGATAAACATTTGAGAAGAGAAATAGCGACTAATTTAAATTATCTCATGAAAGATATGACTCAAAAACAACTTTCTGAGCTAACCGGCATACCTGCCTCAACTTTATCAGGGTATCTTTCGTTTCGTTCAACTCCCAATGCGGAGCAAATTAAAAGAATTGCTGAAGCCTTGAACGTGGATCATAAAGATATCGATCCTCGTAGTAAATCATCTGAAGAAGAGCATGAAGAATTGACCAAGCTTTTAGAGCATAAATTCGCATTTGATTTGGCAATCAAGACCACCGTAAAATTAATGTGTGAGTTAAATTCTGTCGGCAGACAGTTGGTTTTGCAGCAAGCACAACTGTTAAAATTAACCGGTAGATACGATGTTTGTTCTTTAATGCGGCAAGATCAGTCTGAATAAACACATTTCTGGATAAACAAATAACTCTGCCTGGACAAGAAAATATTGATAACAAGCTGAGTGGAAGCAATGATGATTGCAGTTTTGCATCACCGGAACCGTACCTAGATTCAAGAAACAACAGATTGATAAATGCCGGAATAAGCATAGACACAATATCGGCGCGCAAAGTAACTATGCCGGAAAATGCAAGCGGAAAATCAGATTTCGATTCACGTGTACCAGTTTACGACTATACCACTCAAAATTTCAGTGAATCTATGGAACCGACAGTTGCAAAAAATGATATCGCTTTGATCAGACGTGAGTTTGCTAGGACAGATAATGAGATATATTTAATTGATATTGAAGGTTATGCGTTCATCAGACGCATTGTTTTTGGTGATGAGCGCTTGGTTTTAAGGTGCGATTGCCCAAATTGGCCTGCGCACGTAGTCACCGGTGCAGAACTGGACTATACCACGGTATTGGGAAAGGTGGTCGGATGGGTAAAGCCTTAACGCGATGAAGATTGAGTGCATATAAAGCGGCTGTATCTGAAATGCCGGAAGCATGCAGACAGTTTGTCATAAAATCTAAAAGTAAAACCCCCTAGAATTTTGGCAGAGCTAGATCTTTTACTTACAGCCGACTGCATAGAATTGGAAGTGGCCGTATCCTAGAGCGGCACTCTCCTTCATTGAAACGATGCAATTTAGCTACAGTCGTTTTTTATACACTCAATCAATCACTTGGATTCATCATTTTATCAATCATTTTATCAATCATTTTAATCATTTACTTCACTGGACGCACAAGTTAAAAGAACATTGCCGTATTGTATAATTTGAAAAAGGGTTAATTACAGATTAATTGGAGGAGTTGAATATGAGTTTTAAAATTAGGTGCGATAGGGATACCGCAATCAATATTTTAACATTTGCGTCTTGGTTAAAATTGATGAAATGGTGTTTAATTTTTGTTCTTGGTTTTTTTGTCATCATGATTGGTACATCATTTTTAGTTCCTGATTTACTTTACATTTGGCTTGGATCTGGACTTAAAATCGGGTCTATTTTAAGTTCGCACTTTTCAACTTGGTGGCTTACTTTTTTTGCAGTTTTGCTTATTGAAGGAATTATCACGGTTGCTTATGTAGGCCTTTTTACCCTGCTTAATAAGTTTTGTTATTTGCTGAGCAGATTGTTGAATCTTTTCATATCTTTTGTGGGTTGCTACGGATTTGTTCCAATGTTTGCCCTCGAATTTGTGAAAATTTTCAATTCTAAAGCAGATAAAATCATAGTGTTTACAAGTCCTACTGCGAATACCGTCGGATTTATCATTTTATCAATCGTTTTAACATATGCTAGTTGGTGGGTGCGAATAACGGCGTTTAATTATATATACAGCCATTACTTTGATAAGAACAATGAATACGAATATGAGCGTGTGTCTCTTTGGAAAACATGTAAGGAATTATATGAAAAAACGAGATATGGTATTATGTGGATGATAGATGTTGTAAACAAAAATAAAAATAAAACATCTACTGAAACCGAGGTATCAGTTGTTGATCAGGAAAGTAAAAATACAAGTGAAGTATAATGAATAAAAGTAAAAACAACTTTTTAAGCGGACTATAAGTAGTCCGCTTTTTTTATCTAAGTGGGAAAAGGAGAATTTATGGCGACAACAGAAGACATTGCAGAGAAGCTTTTTAATGATACTATGAGATTTTTATTTAAATTCAATGCAGATTTAAGCAGACTTTCATTTGGCGGTTAAATCATGATAAAAAATTGTATGGTTGCTGGCAACAGCAGCCATACAATATTCTTCTTGTTGGAAAATAAATCATATACTAATAGAATTTCAGCCTATGGGTGCAAATTGATATCCGTGGGTGCAATCCAAAGGGTGTGGGTGCAGCCCCATTTTCTGCATTTTGATAGAAGCATTTCCATAATTTAGATAAACAACCCGAAAAATTATCTTCCTATCAACCCAGTAATCAAAGCTTGGATCGCAGCAACAAAAGGAAAAAGATTAGTGTAGCTCAGTAAGATTCCCAATGCTGTAGTAAAAATAAGAACTCCGACAAAAATCGGGCCAACTCCCCATTGGCTCATTTTTTGTTCACTCAAGCAAGACTCACCCCATCTGCACTTTGAAAAATGTTATAAAGTTTTTTCACACAGGATGGCAAGCCAATGTTTGTCTGTGTGAAATGCTCTTATATTAGAAAATCCGGCCTTTTGAAGTCTCTTTGTCAAGTCGCTCTCCTTATAAATTTTTAGTCCTTCGACGATATTCATCCATTTGTCCTGCTTGGGATTAGTTCCGTCCACCTCATTGACAATAAGAAATGTTCCACCCTTTTTTAACACGCGGAATACTTCTTGAAAGCAGTTTTCAAGCCCGGGCCAGAAATAAACGGTCTCGAAAGCGGAAACTGCATCAAAGGTATTTTCGGCAAAAGTCAAACGGGAAACATCGCCCTCAACAATTTGACAGCGATTCTCTGAAATGGCTTTTTGATTGTATTTTTGTGAAGCAGCTACGCTTACAGGAGAGTGGTCTAATCCTGTTATATGACCTTTTGGACAGCGCTTTATCCAGCTTGCCACATTCGATCCGCCACCGCAACCTATGTCAAGGACAGTTGCAGACGAAGGAATATTAACATGAGAGAAGCCCCATTCAGCTACTTTAGCATGCCCAATATTCATAAGTTTAACCATCAACTTTCCTCCAAAGCCGATGGGTTTTGCTGTGTTTTGAAAAAATCCCATAAATTCTCCTTTATCATAAAACTTCAACTTCTGACGGGTTTGTTTTATTATTTTTATTTAATTTATTGACTATATTTACCATTCCCGATAATGTCGTCAACGTAAGTTTTCATTCCATTTGCTGACGAAAGCATCGGATGGATCAGCAGAATGACATCTTTCTTTTCGCTGTTCCAATCATGCATAATCATATTCAATCACCTCAAATTTTAGTTAAGCAAGTCTAACATATAATACTGTATTATAACACACTTTACAGACTACATATTGAACAAATTTTGAACTGGCAGACGAGTTTTACCTTGCCGTTCTGCGAATTCACAGCCTGTGCCGCATGTATAAAGGATGCTATTTGATTCCTCCGTAAAGCAAGTCAAACGATATACCCACAAAGCAAACTTTTACTTTTAAACCTAACCTCGCAGACCGCCGAAAACAAGAAAAGCCCGTCCCGAAATCAACCTCAGGGCGGACTGCTTTATGCCTTAAAATGATTAAATTCCCTGCAATCAAGGCTTTTCAGCAATAAAAAAGGAAGCACACTTTTCTATCAAAATATGCTTCCTTACTTGGTGGAGATGAGGGGGATCGAACCCCTTACCTCTTGAATGCCATTCAAGCGCTCTCCCAAATGAGCTACACCCCCAAGGACTCGTTTATTCTAGCACTTTAATTTCTCTTTGTCAAGAGATTTAATGACTTCGACCACGTAAATTATGAGACACAAATGATAATGTCCTGATATACCACAAATGAAAATGTCCTGATCTGCTTCACATTTTCTTGCAAACGAAAGAGCGAAAATCGTTGCCGATCTTCGCTCCAATCCAGTTGCTGAACATTAATTTACCGTAAAACAATTGTCTAGCTAGTTGTTTGAATCATTTTCAGATGGAGTTTCACTTGGTTTGCCGTCAGGTGCAGGTTCAGATGAAACAGCGGGCGATCCATTATTAACTTCAGCTTCTTTTTCCATTTCTTTGTTGCTATTTGCTGAATTGCTTCCTTCAACGGGCTTTTCTTTTACCGGGGCAGCAGTTTCACTGCCGGGTGCCGGCTGTTGCTCAGGCTTGTTATTATTTTGGCTGATCTCCGGCTGTGCCGGCACTGCTCCGGCCGCATTACCAGCCGTGCTGGCATTATCTCGGGAGTGGTCACCAGGAGCAACGTGGCCATTCTCTGTAGGTGCAGCGGTAGATTCGCCATTTGTGATCTGGCCATCATTGTTTTCTGCAGGCTTGGCAGGTTTGGCTGGCGTAGTAGCTGGATCGACAGCATTATCAGGTTTGGCCACTGCTTTAAGTTTTGGGGCCTCCGGCAATGAAGCTCCGTCCGCCACCGTAACGACGCCGCCGCTAACTTTCAAGCTTGTCGCTTCAACTGTAATAGAGTCACTTTCGTATTTGTCTTCTGAGAAGTATACGTAGAAAGTCGCCCCAATATTCAAGACATTCTCACAGCCACTGTAGTGCTGCTTGAGGAACGCTATCTTTAGATCGGTATTGGCTGAGTCGATATCCGCCTCTTTCACCTTCTCCTCCTGCTTTCTCATTTCTTCCTCGTAGTCACCAACCGTTGCATCTGGATACAGTATTTGGGCATCACAGTATTCAATACCAGCCGGGTCACCGTTAGCCTTATACAAATGCCAGTGTGAACCATGCTTAAGTATTCTTGTTATGCGGTTCGGATCATTCGGATCTTGGGGAATCGCAGTTAAAGAGCAATCACTGTCATTTTCGTGGTTTTCACCCTTGCCGTGTTTTTCTTTCTCGTAGTCGCCGATAGTGACGTCAGGACAATTCTGCTTGATTTCATCGTCATTACTGTCAAAAATGATGTATTCCTTCCCATTTGCATCATATACATGATAGTGGTCTTCATGTTTTAAAATTTTAACGATGCCCTTTTCCTTCATCTGAGAAGGTTTGATCGGATAAATTCGTTTAATATGCGGTTTCACCGAGCTGTGCCCACCGGATGAACCCTCGCTGCCAGCGCTGCCGCTATCATCACTATCCTGGTATTGAGGTGCCGGAGCTGGAGTCGTACCATGGCCGCCGTGACCACCATGACTACCGTGACTGCCGTGGTACACACCTACGCTTGCGTTAGGATACATGGAAGTCGGATCATCGTAAGTGATAAATTCACTTCCATCGGCTGTGTACACGTGCCAATGGTCGCCGTGCCGCAAAATCTGAACTACATCATCGCCTGACCTTCCCGATGTGGAAGCACCTACACCATATCCACCGTTTATTTCTTCGCCATAATTACCTCCCCGCATTGAAAGCTGGATATTATTGGCATTATTTTGCCCGTGGCCATGACCATGCCCGTGACTACCAACATATTTCGTGATTGTAATATTGGGGAAAGCAGCGGAAGGATTTTCATAAGTGATATATTCCGTGCCATCAGCCGTATAGCAGTGATAGTGATCGCCGTGCTTTTTGATGACCGTGATCGGCAACTCACGCAGTTGATCCAAACTTATTACGCTGACAAATTCAAGCCGTGGGGCAGACTGATTTAGCCGAGAATTTTTTCCAGCCGAAATTTTTGCAACTTTTTTCAACAAATTAGGATCGGTATAAGTTATTCTTTCGCGACCGTCTTTGGTAAAAACATGCCAATGATCCCCGTGTTTCACGATCTTTTTGATATCCTCGAAATTTATCTCATTGTCGATCAAAACTTCAGTTGTTTTATCTTGAGCATATTTGGTTTGTTTTTCAACAAACACGTCCGCTTTGTCCGTACCAGCATCCGACTTAGCGGCGGTTACCTCGACTTGAGAGCCAACACTTTTTTCATTTGAAACCTTTTTGGGAACAGCACATGAAGTTAAAGCAAGGCTCATGGCCACAAATATCGATAAAACTCTTATTTTATTATTCATAAATCCTCCTGTCCTTTTATCCGCTTACTCTGCCAACACCGTTGCCAAGGTCTGTAAATTTAGTTCCATCAATTTAATATAGCCAAGTTCGGTTTCTTCCGGCGTCAGGTTTTCCAAAGTGTAAATCGTGCCCGTCTTGGCACCTGTATTATCGGCCAATGTTTTCGCAACCTTAGGCGTCGCTTTCCCTTCGAAAAGAATAGTCTTAATTCCATGTTGTTTTACAAAGTCCGCAATCTTTTTTAATTGGGCGGCTGTCGGCTCATCTTCCGGAGATATTCCGGTAACAGCAATTTGCTTCAAGCCGTAATCGTTGGCCAAATAATTGAATGCAGCGTGTGAAACAATAAAATACTTGTCTTTTTTCTTGATTTTGCCGAGCTCAGTGGTGAATTTTTCGTCCAAAGCCTTGAATTCTTTTAAAGATTTTTCAAGGTTTTCTTTATAGTAGTCATTGTTCTGAGGGTCAATACTACTTATTTTACGATAAATCGTGTCAAGCTGTTCCATAGCGTTTTTTACGCTTAGCCATGTGTGCGGATTAACAGCTTCATGTTTGCCGTCATCCAAATCAGATTTGTTTTCCAGCAAGGTCAAGCCCTGTGACAAATCTAAGAAACGTTCGTCTTTTTTCATTGAATTCTTCAAGGTTGGGATAAAGTTTTCCATACCGGCACCGTTATAAACAATTAAATCCGCTTTAAGCAAATCTTGCATGTCACTGGCCTTAAGTTCAAAATCATGCGGTTCTTCGCTTGTCTTGATCAGCATCTTAACATTCATCTTGTCGCCAACAATCCTTTTGGTTAGATCATAAACCGGATAAAAGGTTGTATAAACAAGCGGTTTTTCCGAGGTTCCTGCATCCGACTTTTTCGATGAATCAGCGTTTGACGCGGCTGTAGCTTCCTTCGATACAGCACCATTACCGGCAGGAGTGGAGCACGATGCAAGGCTAAACGGCAGAACAGTTACAAGCGCAGCAGATAAAATTAATGAAATCAATTTTTTATTATTCATAAATACCACTTTCTATATATTTTTATTAGCCTATATTCACCGGACCGGCGTCAATCGGCTTTTCGCAATTGCGACTCATTCTCATTTGCATAAATCATTTTAGCAAATATTTTCCCTATGTCAAGATAATTTTTGAATGATATTCGTAAAATCGCTTAATTTAAATCGTCAACAATAAAAAACGGCAGCGTCTTGATAGACGACATGCCGTTAATTAATATTCTGTACTTGTTTTTTAATTCAGTTATTTACTTTTCCACTGCTGTTCTTTACCCGCAATCGGGCAATTGCTCTGGCCAAGGCCATTTGTGCGGTATGGTACTCGCGAATACTTTGTTTTTGCAACAAGGCTTCTTTGGCGTTATCGGCAGCACGTTTAGCCTTTATGATATCAATGTCTTCCGGACGTTCGGCACTGTCAACCAAAACCAAGACTTCGTTATTCTCAACCTTAACCAAGCCGGAAGATACCGCAGCCAGCTTGTTTTGGCCGCCGGGTTGACGATAGGTCAGCTTGCCCGGAACCACAGCACTTATCATGTTGCAGTGGCCGGCCAAAATGCCATACTGCCCGTTGATTGTCGGCAAAATTAAAGATTCACAATCACCGTCATAAAAAGTTTTATCCGCAGCCAAAATATGAACTTTGAATGTATTCATTTTATCACCTTATGACTTAAGTGTTTCCGCCCTCTTAGGAACATCATCGATACAACCTACATTGTAAAACGCTGCTTCAGGATATGCGTCCATGCTGCCGTCCAAAATAAGTTTAAAACCACGCACGGTCTCGCTTAACGGCACATAAATACCGGGAATACCAGTAAATTTTTCAGCAACGTGTGTCGGCTGAGCCAAGAACCGCTGGACTTTACGTGCCCGAATAACAGTTATGCGGTCATCTTCACTAAGTTCATCCATTCCCAAAATAGCTATAATATCCTGCAACTCCTTGTATTTTTGCAAAATTTCCTGTACTTTTCGTGCCACCCGATAATGCTCATCACCGACAACTGCTGGTTCAAGAATTCTTGACGTAGAAGCCAGCGGATCAACAGCCGGGTAAATACCTTGTTCGGCGATCTGACGGCTAAGCACTGTAGTTGCATCCAAGTGGGTGAAAGTCGTTGCCGGCGCAGGGTCGGTCAAGTCATCAGCGGGGACGTAAACCGCCTGAACAGAAGTTACCGAACCATCTCGGGTAGAAGTTATACGTTCCTGCAAAGCACCCATTTCTTCCGCCAATGTCGGCTGATAACCAACGGCTGACGGCATACGACCAAGCAAGGTTGATACTTCACTGCCGGCTTGAACAAAACGGAAAATATTATCAATGAACAGCAAAACGTCTTTGTGATCGACATCACGGAAGTGCTCGGCCATGGTCAGTCCGGCCAATGCTACCCGCATTCTTACCCCCGGCGACTCGTTCATTTGCCCGAAAACCAGAGCCGTTTTATCGGAAACTCCGCTTTCACGCATCTCATTCCAAAGATCATTACCTTCTCTGCTTCGTTCACCAACCCCGGTGAAAACTGAATATCCACCGTGTTCCATAGCCACGTTATGGATCAATTCTTGAATTAAGACCGTTTTACCTACACCGGCACCACCGAACAAGCCGATTTTACCACCCTTAGGATAAGGCTCCAGTAAATCTATGACTTTGATTCCGGTTTCCAAAATTTCGGCAGCCGGCTTTTGTTCCGCAAAACCCGGAGCAGTCCGGTGAATCGGACTTTGTGGGGTCTCAGGTGGTAAATCACCTTCACCGTCAATCGTATTACCCAAAACATTAAACATACGTCCGAGAATATTTTTACCTACCGGCACAGTTATGCCCTGTCCTTCGGACGTGACTGGCATGCCTCTGTACATTCCTTCGCTAGATCCTAACAGAATGCAACGCACTCTGCCGTGTCCGATATGTTGAGCAACTTCCATTATTCTGGTTTCGTCGTTTACTGTAACCTTTATTGCTTCCTTAATTTTGGGCAAGGTATGCATAGGAAATTCACAGTCAATAACCGGACCTGAAATAGCCGTAATTTTACCGCAAACTGTACTCATTATGCCCGCACCTCACTTTCTTGCTTTCTTTGCCGTTCACGCTTTTGAGCTTTGGCGCCGGAAGAAATCTCCGTTATCTCTTGTGTTATTAATGCCTGACGCTGACGGTTATAGGCCAGAGACAAGTTAGCCAATATTTTGTCCGCATTGTCACCTGCCGCATTCATTGCCTCCATTCGCGCATTCTGTTCGCTGCAAAAACTGTCAACCAAGGCACTATAAATATACCCTGAAACATAACTTGGTATAATATTATCCAATACTTCTCCAACGGACGGTAAAAATTCAAACGGCAGTTTAACCGCCTTTTCTACTTTATTGGAAACGAAGGTATTACGATGGAAAGGCAACAGCCGCGCCATTTTCGCTTCCTCCGTCATTCCATTTTTCATATCTGTATAAATAACAAAAATCTTGTGAACCTTACCGCTGTCAAATAGATCCAGCAAAATTTCGCTGATCTCACGGGCTCGCTGCATAGTCGGATTTTGGGCAGTATACAAGAAACTGCGTTCAACTTTTATTTTGTGTTGAGCAAAATGCTGACGCCCGTATTCGCCGACTACGAACAATTTCATGTCCGGATGATCTTGCAACATTCGTTCCGCTTCTTTTAAGACATTCTGGTTGTACATGCCGGCCAGACCTTTATCCGCGGTTATCACTAGACAAGCATATGGACCGTGTAATTTCGGCTCACTTTCGCCCGGATAAAAATAGTGGCTTTGAACAGACTTTACCGTACGGAAAATCCGCTTAATCTCTACTTTAATCGCCTCGAAATACGGTCTTGTCTTGTCCAGCTCCGCTTTCGCCTTACGCATTTTGGTGGAAGCGATCAAATACATCGCATTTGTAATTTTGCGAGTATCCTGAACGCTCCTTATGCGGCCTTTCAGTTCCTTAGTGCTGGGCATCTTTAATCTCACCTTTCATAAGAGACGCAATTGCCGGTTCCGACTCGGCAGTTTTATTCTGCACTATTTCCGCGACCACTCGACGCGAAAGAGTCAAGATCTTTTCAAAATCTTCCGGCTCGCAAATGCCGTCACGGTCTATTTTGTGGCATAGATCTGCCAACTCAAGATCCGCCGCCTGCAGCACCCGTTGACTTGCCACCGGTATATCATCCACATCCAGATCAATAAAGACTTTATTCAAAGCTGCTGTAAGCAAGACGACTTGCTCATGCTGTTTATATGGTTTGTACTGATTTTGCCGCAGCAGGCGCATCAAACCTTGACCATAGCGCAATTGACGTTTGGTAGTTTCATCCAAGTCACTGGAAAATTGCATAAAAACTTCCATTTCACGGTACTGCGCTAAATCCAACCGGATGGCCCCAGCCGCTTTTTTCATTGCTTTGGTTTGTGCCGCACCGCCTACCCGCGATACAGAAAGTCCAACGTTAACTGCCGGTCTTTGTCCTGAGTGGAACAGATCACTTTCGAGGAATATCTGTCCATCAGTAATTGAAATTATGTTTGTCGGTATGTAAGCGGAAACATCGCCAGCCTGCGTCTCGACAATCGGTAATGCAGTCATGCTGCCGCCACCGTATTCCGGGGCTAAGTTGGCTGAACGTTCCAACAAACGGGAGTGCAAATAAAATACATCGCCAGGATAAGCTTCACGTCCAGGGGACCTTTCCAGCAAAAGGCTCAAAGTACGATAAGCAATTGCATGTTTGGACAAATCATCGTAAACAATAAGAACATTACGGCCTTTATGCATGAAATATTCGCCCAGCGCACAGCCGGAGTACGGAGCAATGTATTGCAGAGTCGCTGACTCACCAGCTGTCGCATTAACGACAATTGTATAGCTCAGTGCATCATGTTGCCGCAAGGTTTCGACCAACTGTGCCACGGATGATGCCTTCTGTCCAATGGCGACATAAATACAGACAATGTCCTTACCCTTTTGGTTTAGGATCGTATCCAGGGCAATTGCCGTCTTACCGGTTTGTCGATCGCCTATGATAAGTTCCCGCTGCCCGCAGCCTATAGGGAACATGGAATCAATGGCCAAAAGGCCAGTTTCCATAGGACGGTTGACCGGTTGCCGTTGGATAATGCCCGGGGCAGGATTCTCAATCGGGTAATAGTCGACGGCACAAATGTCACCGGCGTCATCGACAGGCTCGCCCAATGCGTTGACTACCCGGCCCAAAAAGCCTTCGCCAACCGGGATACCGGCTGTTTTACCGGTACGCTTAACAATGCTGCCTTCAGTAATTTCACTTTCATCACCGAAAATTACACAACCGATTTGGTTTTCTCGCAGATCAAGTATCATACCCTTAATGCCAGAATTGAACGACACGATCTCACCGTACGCTGCCATGCTCAAGCCGCTGATAATAGCTATTCCATCACCGACTTCTTGCACCGTACCGACTTCATCGCCACCTGGGACAGGCGTAAAGTCGTTCAGTGCCTGCTTAACCAAAGGCACAATATTTTTTTCTCGGGCGGCTTTTTCCGATGCGTCCTCCGCTTTTTGCTTGAGGCTTGCATTGATTGCAGCAGTGATCTTTTCTTTCAGTTGCTGTCCTTTACCGGCCGGCGTCCAATCGTAAATCTCATCCAAGTTCCATCTGTAAACGGCCGTGCCGAGTTCAATGCGCAGTCCATCTTTTACTGTCTTATCTTCCCGCCAGACCAAAGCCACATTCTTTTGATATTTTTGCGATAAATAAGCGATTAAACGTTCCTTTTGCTGGGCAGTAGGAGGAGTCGCGCTGTACAAATACGCTTCCAGTTCAATTTTACGGATTTCATGTTCCGCCATTAATCACGCCCCCGTTCCACTTTGTTCAGGAAATCGTCCAACGGATCAGCTTTCGCGCTTACCAAAACTTTATCAATCGCCTCGCTCACCATGTTTTCAATTTCTGTAGCGGCTCCAGCAATAATCTTCGCTTTTTCCCGCTCCGCTTCCGACTTGGCCTGCTCAATGATATTCAATCGTTCCGCTTTTGCCGCCGCTATTTCTTCCGCGGCCGCTTTCTTTGCCGCCGTCATCGCCTCATTTTTCATGGCGCTGATTTCTTTCTCAACATCTTTCATGCGGTCGGCATATTGTTGTTTTTGTGCCTCAGCCGCCTGCAGCTTTTCTTGTGCCGCGGCATCAATATCAGCAAAATGCTTTTGCCGTTCCGACATATATTGCTTTATCGGTTTATATAGCAAGATATAAAGGCCGCCGGCAAGAATGAAGAAATTGAACAAGTGTAAAAGTATTTGCTGCCAATCTATGTTTAACGGTACACCCATAGGAGTCCCCCCTTAAAGCACGAATATTACCAATATTGCCACGATTAAGCCATAGATAATTGCCGTTTCTATGAACACCAATCCGAGCATAAGTGTGGTACGAATATTATTAAGCGCTTCTGGCTGACGTGAAATAGCTTCGGTTGATTTACCAACTGAAAGGCCCATGCCGATACCACCACCGGCTGCCGCTAAACCTACGCAAATACCTGCGGCCAAAGCTTTATTTCCACCGGCGTTCGCCGCCTGAGTAGCAGTTATATTCTGTGCAGCAGGAGCGGCGTCGGCCTTATTCCCACTATTTGAAACGGCATAAACCGACAGGCCGCCTAAAGATCCCAAAACCAGCATCAAGATGCTCATCACTATAATTTTGCGCGTCATGTTTTTCATAATTTCCTCCAAAAATTAAAATTTAATCTGCGTATCGCATTATCCGTATTGTTTACCCTCTACATTTTTGCTGTTACGTATGCTTTTTCAACGGCGGTTTGCTGACTTCGCCATAAAACAACGCTGTCAACATGGTCAAAACATATGCTTGGATGAAAGCGTGCATCAAGGTGAACATCACGCCAACTGCAACCGGCAAAATAAAGCTCAGGCTAAGGTAATAGTAAACTAATTCCGTAACCAGCAGTCCACTCAACAAGGCTCCGAACAAACGGAAGCTGAGTGAAATCGGCAGGGAAAATTCTTTAAGTGTCAGCAACACACCTCTCACTCCATTAGAGACCAAGCCTCCCGACATAATCACTAAGTAAGAAAAGCATCCGAGAGCGATCGCTCCGTTGATATCGGCTAATGGAGCTGAAAGATTGACGGGATTTCCGGCGGTTGAAATCATTTGCACACCGAACAGTTCAAACAATGTCCCGGTAAAAATATATACGCCGGCACCAAATACATAGGCGCCCAAAAATTTGTTGCGATGCGGACTGTTGCTTTCGGCCAAATGAGAAAAATAACCGACAACACCCTCCAAACACAGTTGTAATTTCCCGGGCGTAACTTTCATTCTACGAATAACCGTCAAACGTAACACCGCCGACAGGACCAACAAAATCACGGTCATTATGACGCCAGAAATGAATGACGGATTAACCGCAATCAAGCCCAAAAAATTAATTTTATTCTTTTCATGTAGCACGGCGTCACGCATGGCTATCTGGATTGTCTCAGTCCGCGGATTATGCCGCAACAAAAGCGATACCACCAAAGCAATCACTACCAAGGTACACCAAGCTATTAGAAAATGCTTAAGTTTTCTTTTATCCACGCTTCTTCTCCTTTCACTGTTTTTTCTCAATTATATTCACAACGCTTAAACATCAGCCCAAAACTGATGCTAAGCAGAACACAGCAAATCCATATAGCCCGGCAGCCTAAGGCCTGCGTAAGTACACTGCCAAGCCCAGCTCCTACAGCGAAAACCAAAATTACCGCAAAATAAGTAAGTGACTTCAGCAATATTTCCCGCTCGCGGCAACGTGCATAAATGCATAACGCCTCAACGCCCGAGCGAAGATTGCCGATACACATTGTACTTGCGTAAGCATGGCCGCGCACTTTATGAAAAGTTTGCACCTGCATAGCGCACACAAACGACACTAAGGCATTAGCCGGTATTTCCACAGAAGCAGGAATGAACCCGACTCCCAACAAAATAATGATCTCCCCAAGCAAAATAAGCTGTCGCCAATGTATCTTTTCGTGCAGTTTCAGCCGCATGTGTATTGATTCCGCTGCAGCCGTGCCAATAAAGAAAGAAAGTACAGGTATTAAATATCGCCAAAACGTAGTCCAATCATTTTTAAAAATCGCCGTACTCAGCAAAACGATATTGCCAGTTTGGGCGTTGGCGAATACTTCGTTGCGACACACGTACGTATACGCATCTTGAAACCCGCCCGATAAAATAATGAACAACGCCGTGAGAAAGCTTTCCGACATCTGGCCGCCAAATGGTTTAAGCATTTTCATGTTAACGTCCTCCTGCCTTGGCAGCCAAAATTGCCTCGGTTCCAACTAATCTTATTGCATAGGCAATAACTTTGGTTGCTTTGCCAATTTTATCGATGTTTTCAGCCGCCGGACACAGGCTGATATGATTGTCTGTCAGGTCATTGCAATTGGGGTAGGCGGATCCGGCCAGCGGTAGTTTGACTCCAGCGGCGGCGCACGTTTGAATAATCTTTTTCGCCGTACCTTCAATGGTCTGCAACAAAATAACATAACCGCCTTTCGGCACAGTCCATTTCGCCAAACCGCCGCTCGCCAACTCGCGAGCTAAAATGTTTTCAACCAGTTTAAACTTAGGCTGCAAAATTGCTGCATGTTTCTTCATGTGAGCGTTTAAGCCAGAGCTTCCTTTCAGGAAACGCACATGGCGCAGCTGATTTATTTTGTTGGCTCCGGTTGTCGCCATTTCAACGAAATGTCTGATATCAATCAAATTTGCCGAGCCGGCGGCCACTGCCGCCAACCCTGATCCGGGAAAAGTGATTAAATCGGTGGTGCCAAATTCGTACACTATTTCCGGATTTCCTGCTTTTTCGCTTTCTTCTATAATGTCCGGTATGGTGGCGACGTTTTTGCCAAAATCATGCACCGCATACGCGTTGTCCCAAAATAGGCGGAAATCCTTGGCTGCCGGTTTAAGTGAAGCCAGACGGCGTATAACTGCTGAACTGTATACTGTTCCTGTCGGATTTTGATACTTAGGAGTGCACCACATACCCTTTACCCGACTGTCTTTTATAAGTTCTTCCACCATATCCATATCCGGTCCATCGCTCCGCATCGGAACGGTCAATAAAGTAAATCCAAACTGCTTGGCCAATCGCCAATGGTTCAATGCGCCCGGAACGGGGCAAATAAAACGCCGTCCCTCAACATCTTTCCACGGTTTACCGCCACACACTCCGTCTAGCATAGCATGCGACAAAACCTGATAAATAAGGTTCCAGCCGCTGTTACCGCTGACAATCGTATGTACAACATGAGTTCCCAGCATATGAGCCATCAAGCGACGCGCCTCCGGGATACCATCTGTGCTACCGTAATTGCGGCAATCTTGCCCGTTTTCACTATCAAGTACGCTGTGGCTGTCAATGACGTTAAGCATCGGCAAAGATAGATCAAGCTGAGCCGTTGACGGTCTTATTACGGAGAAATCGACCTGCAAGCCTTCAGAGGCCATCTCCGCCAAAAGTTCTCGCGCCGTATCCCGCTCTTTGATCAAATCAGTTTGAGTTGCTCTCAAATAGTCCATTATCTCACCAACAACAGTATTTAAATTTATTCTGTATGAACCTATTGTTCATTTATCTTCAAGACTGCATACATTATGATACAGACCAGTACATGTGTAAAATACATGTTAGACATATGCACGATATCAATTTCACATGTATAATAAAATTCATACCAAGACAAACACTAAGTCAACACTGAATCAAAAGGTTAGGTAAGAAGCATGTATATAAGTTATGACTACTATCGTATTTTTTATTACGTTGCTAAGTACGGCAATGTTTCTCGTGCTGCTGAAGTTCTTCTAAGCAACCAGCCCAATCTTACTCGAACAATAAAAAAACTGGAATCGGAGCTTGGCTGTCCGCTGTTTTTGCGTTCACGCCGAGGAATGAAATTAACGCCCGAAGGCCGGCAGCTGTATGACCACTTATGTGTCGCCATGCGCCATATCAACGCCGGAGAACAGGAATTGACCGAAAATCGTAATCTGCAAAACGGCAAAATTTACATTGCCGCCAGCGAAGTAGCTTTGCACTGCCTGTTATTACCACTTATAAAGCAATATCGTCTACTATATCCAGGGATACATATTCGAATCAGTAATCATTCTACACCTCAAGCTATCGAGGCCTTGAAAGACGGGAGTGCCGACTTGGCCGTAGTTACTACGCCAACCGTGCCAACAGCATCGCTAACTGAAACAACCGTAAAAAATGTGCAGGAAGTAGCCGTTTGTTCGTCTTATTTTGGAGCACTGCTGGACAGCCGCATAAACTTGGCCGACTTGACAGGTTATCCCTTAATTTCACTAGGACAAGATACCAAATCATTTGAGTTTTACGCTGATTTTTTTGCTAAACACAATTTAAAATACAAGCCGGATATTGAAGCCTTTACCGCCGACCAAATATTGCCAATGGTAAAAGCCGATTTGGGTATCGGCTTTGTACCGCGGGAATTTTTAAAAGGAACTGAAGGCGTGCATCAAATCGACCTGATAGAAAAAGTTCCGATGCGCCGCTTGGTCCTGATCAGGCGTAAGGATCAACCGCTTAGTATGGCAGCGAGAAAGCTGGAAGCAATGATTTTGAGCCAGACATAGTTTGGCCGAGGGAAACGGCAGCCGGGTCTGGCTGAGCCCACCCGGATGAAGCGGACGCCACGGCATTTTCTTGTGGTTCCGTCGTCTAGAGTTACCGAAGTTTGACTCTATGCCCCGAAACCTCACGCCACGCAGCTTCATTTTCGCCCAACCCTTTCAACAATTTGGTCATTGTAGGTTCACGCTTTACTTTTAAAGTGGAAGTCATGACAAAATTATCTGTAGTCCAAGTCCAATATTTTATAGATTTGTATGGCGGCACAATCGAGTTAATTCTGGCAATTTCAGCTTCAATTTTGGCTTTGCACTCCGCCGGAAGTTCTTCCGCCTCACCGACTTGATCGGCCCGTAAGCGGAGAAGTGCGCAAACATCAATCGTATCACGTTTGCTTTTACCCCCGAAAATCATTACCTGATCGATCAAATCCTGATCTTCAAATAACGACTCCACTTCTTCCGGAAACACTTTTTTGCCGTTGGTCAAAACGATCATAGATTTCACTCTTCCAGTAATAAAAAGTGCGCCTTTGGCATCAAGATATCCGACATCACCGGTATGGAACCACCCTTCTTCATCAATAGCCGCTTTAGTTGCCGCCTCATCTTCATAATATCCGATCATCAAGTTAGGACAGCGCACGAAAACTTCGCCCTCTCCGTCACCATCCGCGTCAATACGCAATTCCACCCCGGTGGCCGTGCCGCCGACACTACCCTGCACCTGCAATTTTTGCGAGTTACAAGTGAGAATCGGCGCCGTTTCCGTCAAACCGTAACCGACGAAGACGTTAAAGCCCAAGTCCTGAAAAAATGTTTCCGTTTCTGGTTTCAAAGCCGCAGCCCCGACAATAAAAGTTGAAAGAGCAGGGCCAACCGCTTTGCGTACTTTTTTAAATACAAAAGGACGTAAATCTATGCCCAAACGCAGAAGTCGACGACAGGTGCGACGCATAAACTCGAATTTTTCCATTTTTCCAAGTTTGGCCACATTGTGTTCAATTTGTCGTTTGATATTGTCAAGCAACAGTGGTACGGTTACGACGAAAACTATAGGAAATTTTTTCAGATTTGTGCCTATATAACGCAGCCCGTTGTTGAAAACTACAGTCTGATGATGGGACCACATAACATATTGGGCTGAATTTTCCAACGTATGGTGCAAAGGCAAAACCGACAAAACCGCGCCGTCACAAGGCAGGTCGATGGAAGTGCGGCAAATATATTCCACATGCGAGATATTGCGATGACTCAACATCACTCCCTTGGATGCCGCCGTTGTACCAGAAGTAAAAAATATGGCAGCCGGCGCAGTCGGATCTATAGATGTGTCCGGGAACGCACTCTTCCCGGCAGCCAAACGTTTTGAACCGTACTCTTCAAGTTCGGCGATACGCCAAATACGTACGTTCTTGCCAGGACTAAGTTCATTTGTTAAACATGTTTCATCCTCTGTCTCGGCCAAATAAGCCGCCGCATGCGTGCATTCGACTTTTAGTGCAGCGTGGCCGATCAAAATAAGGTCGGTAATCGTGCCGGGATTTTGCAGAATATAATCTATTAGCTCATATTTACCCGCGTCTATAAAAATTTTGCGACATCTGGCCCGTTCCAAAAGCCGTGACATTTCCACTCCGCTGAGCTGTTTATCCAATGGTACGGCCAAACCTGCGCCAAACAGAGCTGCGTTTTGCGCAATTATCCAATCAATCGAATTATCGCCAAGTATTGCTAGGCGCCGTTTATCCAGATTCGGCATCTCAGCCGGATTAAAATCTTCTTTTTTTTCGGCAAAGCAAGGATGTTCCAGTGCCGCTCCGAGTGCATTGATACGATGTAGTAAATCGCGGTAATTAAGTTTGATCGGCTCGGCATTCGGTGGCAATTCTATATAAGCTATTCTTTCAGGATGATGGCACACCGAATCAGTCAAAATTTGACGTAAATCATCATAGCGTCCAGCAAAGTTTGGGAATTGAACATTCATAGTATTTACCTGCTTTCCTTATTGTACTTATTAGTTTTCATAGTTATAACGGAGTCGTTCTGCACAAATTTGTCACTCGTCGCCAGTCCCAAGCCGCCACCAGCAACTATACAGTCTAAAAAGCATTGCAAAACGAACGTGTTCGCGCTCAAAGCCAATGACATGGTAGCTTGGTTTACGTACAGCTGTGGCAACCTGAGAACACCATCATTTTCTTCTAATGAGTGCAACATTGCTTTGAACCCGTTATTGATGAACTCACTTAATTTATTGTATGCATCGGCAACATTCATGAATTTCTGTTGCAACATAATGCCAGTGGCAACATCTTTTAGAGGGATTATCCGCTTGTACAAGGTGATACAGATGCACCAAGCCAGATGGGTACGATCATATTTTCGACCTTCTACCGGCGGCAATAAATTCCACTTCAAATAATTTTGAATCATAGTTGTCGTTAAATGAATGCGTTCATTTTGCAAAGGCAGCATCAAATTATTCACATAACGGCTCAGCTCTTCACCGTACATTTTTTTATTTGGTAATTCTTCCCATGACGGCAAAACAAAATTTTTCAATTCACTGAATATCGGATGCATAAACTTCTGATTTATCGCTCCACATATATAGTTATGATAACCATATAAATGGTACAGCTTTTGCCCAATTTTGTCAACACGCCCATTTTGGCTTATAATACTACGGACATGAGGAGGAAAAATAATGCTCAATATAGTTTTGGTTGAACCGGAAATTCCATATAATACTGGCGCAATCGGTCGTACCTGCGTTGCACTAGGAGCCGCTTTACATTTGGTCGGGCCGATGGGGTTCTCCATTGACGAAAAACAGGTCAGGCGGGCCGGCCTTGATTACTGGCAGCATCTCAACTACACATTTTATGAAAACATAGTCGATTTCACCGCTAAACACCCGGATATAAAACCTTTTTACGCCACAACCAAAGCTTTAAATACCTATGCGGAGGTTTCTTACCCCTCGGAAACTTGGATATTTTTCGGTAAAGAAAGTGCCGGCCTACCAGAAGAAATGCTCCTACCCTTTCCCGAGCGTTGTATACGTATCCCGATGTATCCGCAAATTCGCTCCCTAAATCTCTCCAATTCTGTAGCGATAATTGCTTATGAAGTGGCACGGCAGCATGGGTTTCCTTCCTTACAAGCCACCGGCTCACTGCATCATTTACATTGGTAAATTACCCACAACCGCATTCATGTCAGGCTCACTTGAGCTCTGCTATTGTTACCCCGCTGTCGCCCTCGCCGTATCCTGCTAGGCGGAAACCTTTCACTCTTCGGTCGCGGCGCAAAAAATCTTGTACCGCCTTACGTAAGGCTCCGGTTCCCTTGCCATGAACAATCCTGATTTCGTGAACCCCTGCCATGACCGAATTATCGATGTGCCGATCCAAAAGCTCGATGGCATCCAATGTCGTTTCCCCCAAAAGCATCAATTCCAAAGGCAAAGCTGTTTTTCCGGCTCCATTCGATCTATCCGAAGGCCTAGGGCTTGATTTGTCTTTGAAAGCAGCGGAATTTCTCTGCTTATGACGATAAAATTCAGACTTATCAGCCAAACTCATATTTGTACTCGCAGTCGGTGCTGCGCTCACATCTTGTAAAGTAGCTGCTTTAACCGTAATTTGTACAGTGCCGGAGCTGAGCTTACAACGGCCCTTGTTGTCCGGCAAAGTCATCAATTTACCGATTAAATCCAAAGTTGGCGCGTAGTACTGTTCCCCGACTTTAAGCTGCAGTGCCCGTCCGGCTGGGTCGACATCAGCCTGGATGCCGGCTAAAGTTTCCGCACCAATCTCATTTTCAATCGCATGATAATTTGCTCCAGCCTCGCTTCGCAACTTGGCTGTACGCTTGAGCAAAGAGCGGCGTTCGGCTTCATCTAAATAATCAGACAACTCCCGAATTAAACGATCAATCTCCCGTAGACCTTCCCCATATTTGTCTCTGGCCTTTTCCCTTTCTTCCGCCGCAATTGCGCGTTGACGGTTGCGCAGCTGATCGCTCAAAGTCTCGGCTTCCCGTTTAGCAGCGGCAGCGGCAGCACTGTCACGCGCGGCAGAGGCCAACGCTGCTTCCGCTTTGATTTTGGCCGCGGTCAAATCTTGCATAATATTTTCCAAGTTTTGCTCATCTTCTGATAAGAGAGCTTTAGCTTTGGCTATTATTTGCGGATCAAGCCCGAGTCTAGCACTGATCGTAAACGCGTGGCTCACCCCGACTGCGCCCATGAGGATTCGATAAGTCGGTTGCAACGTATCCGGATCCAACTCACAGCAAGCATTCTCTACACCCTCAGTAGATAACGCATAGAGTTTCAATTCACGGTAATGAGTGGTGGCCAGAGTAATTGCACCTTTTTCCCGCCAAGTAGTAAGAATGGCCTGGGCCAAGGCGGCGCCTTCCAACGGATCGGTGCCCGAACCCATCTCGTCTGACAAAATCAAGGTACCTGGGCCGGCTTGCTCCGTCATATAGATCAGCTGACGCATATGTGAAGAAAAAGTTGAAAGATTGTTTTCGATACTTTGCGCGTCACCGATATCAACCGTTATATTTTGGCAAATTGCTATTTCGCTCTGTTCCGATGCCGGTATATGCAAACCCGACTGTGCCATTAAAGTCAACAAACCACACGTCTTCAGGGCAACAGTCTTTCCTCCAGTATTAGGCCCAGTTATAAGTAAAGTTTTAATTTTGTCGCCTAAGGCCAAGCTTATCGGAACAGCTTTTTTTAGCGGCAAAAGTGGATGCCTTGCATTTAAAAGTCTTATTTTGCCCACGGTATTGAGTTTGGGCGGATGCGCTTCAAGTTTTATGGCATACCTAGCTTTGGCGGTAATAAAGTCAAGTTTCGCTAAAATATTCTGGTTCAAGTTTAACGTATCTGCCATTGCAACTACCTCAGATGTCAGAACGGCTAAAATACGATTAATTTCCTCTTGTTCGGCTGCCTCCAGCTCCCGAATTTTATTATTCGCTTCTACTACTTCTAACGGTTCGACAAATAGGGTATGGCCTGATGCCGATGTATCATGAACTATGCCGGTCAGATTGGTGCGATAGACATCCTGCACCGGTAAAACATAACGATTACCGCGCATCGTAATCAATTGTTCCTGCAGATGTTTGGCATGGATCTTCATCAATTTTTCTAAAATTTGCCGCACGCTGTCTTGTGCTCGACGCAGCTGCTGACGAATCTGAGCCAAGGCTGGACTGGCCGCATCGGCGACCTCATCTTCACTGATGATGGCTTTGCTGAGCCTTTGTTGCAGAGAATGAATCGGCTGCAAGGCCTTCATTAAACAATTATATGAATTATCCTGTAGCTTTATGTCACTTATCGCAAAGCCACGAACTCGCTCAACCGCTCTTAAAAAAGAATCAACCAACAAAAGTTGACGGCAAGTCATCGCCGCTCCGGTGCGACTGCGTTGTAAATACGGGGTCAGATCGTGCACCCCGTAAATCGGTGGGGTGGTTTTTTGTAGAATCACTTGGACTCCGTCAGCTGTTTCGGTTTGCCAAACCGCAATCTCCTCCAAATCAGTGCCGGGGCTGAGCTCGGCCACCAATTTTTTGCCCAATTCAGAGAACGAAAGTTCAGTCAACTGCTGAATTATCTTGGCATACTCCAAAACTTCCAAAGTTTTGCTGTCCATAACCACCTCATAAAATTTTACAGGATTTGCCCTAGGCACAACTGAACACAACTGTGCCGCGACTGAGGCTCGACTGAGCTGTGACTGAGCCACGACAAACTTAATCCATTTTATCAACACGCCACCGGCCTACGACGGCAAATACCAGCCTGCGGCTCCGCTCAATCGTTCAAACGTTACCGCCCCCCAATCGGCTGTTTGAGCATTCAACCATTCAGCTGTCTTTGGCGCGATGCCGCCAAATACTGTCTAGATAAAAAAAAGCATATTTAACTAAAGCCAACGCCGACGCAGCTATTGGGACAACGAAAATATAATTAGACAAATACGATTTTTCATGCGGCAGAAAAAACAACGAAGCGAAGGCAGCAGCAAATAAAACCGTAGCCAACTTACCAAACCATTGTGAATTGACAACGGTACGCCGATGCCACAAAATCGCCCCACCTACAATCATGACGACTTCTTTGGCGAACATAAAAATCGGAACCCATAGCGGCAACTTGCCGACCACAAACATCATCGTCGCCGTGGTTAGCTGAAAAAGCTTATCAACTAAAGGGTCCAGTACCTTACCCAAATCAGAAACTTGGTTAAAATGTCGCGCGACATAACCATCTATACAGTCGGTCAGCCAAATAGCGGCAAAAATGACAAACGTATAGTAACGGTTATAATCCGAATAAATACACCAAGCCATCACAGGTATGGCCAAAAGCCTCAGTGTCGTCAAAATGTTAGGTACGGTTAGTTGTTTTTTCCAAGTCATTAATCTGTACAACCAGCCTTACAAAGCAATACTTTCAGCGTAAGCCAAAACTTTTTCATCCAAATTCTTAGTGATTGCCAAAGCTTCAAATATATCTAAATCATCAACTCGACCATTGCGCTCAACAATTACTCGATTGAGTCTGTTTTGGTTAATGCATTCTACAGCACGAACACCCATCAAACTAGCCGTCAAACGATCTCTTACCGTTGGACTGCCGCCGCGTTGCAAATGGCCGAGCACTGTAGCGCGGGAAGAAATACCGGTCTTTTCTTCAATCTTTTTGGCAATGTCAACTGCACTTCCGGCTCCTTCGGCAACAACTACGACATAGTGATTTTTTCCTGCATTACGGCACTCCAACAGACGTTTAATCACGACTTGATCGAATTCGCCGGGATCCTCAGGCAAAAGTACCACTTCCGCGCCGCAGCAAATGCCGACGTTAAGAGCGATGTAACCGGCGTGGCGCCCCATTACTTCAATGACAGAGCAACGTTCATGGGAAGATGCGGTGTCTTTCAAACGGTCAATACATTCCATGGCCGTATTCATAGCAGTATCGTAGCCAATTGTGTATTCCGTACAACCGATGTCGTTATCGATTGTGCCCGGAATGCCGATAACTGGCAAACCTTCCTTGGCCAAATTCTCAGCCCCACGGAAAGACCCGTCACCGCCGATTACCACCAAGCAGTCAATTTTAAAAACTTTAGACATCGATACGGCTTGCGCCAGCCCCTCGGGAGTCATGAAAGATTTGCTGCGAGCTGTCATCAAAAACGTTCCACCCTTTTGTAGCTTTTCCGAAACGTCATGTTTGGTCAATTCCATTATTTCGCCACGGCAAAGACCGTGATAACCGCGATTTATGCCCAAAACCTGATAGCCTTGATGTATGCCGTAACGTACAACAGCCCTTATCGCCGCATTCATACCTGGCGCATCTCCGCCACTTGTCAGAACACCGATTGTCTTAGTTTCTCTTTCCGAGAATTCTGTTCCTTCAGCCATATTGAATCTTCCTTTCATGTATTTAATGTCGACTGCTTAATCTAGTCCTAGACTTGCATTATAAAGGAAACAGCCGCGATAATCAATTAAAGTAGTATTTAATGCATTCTATTTTGCATTGAAAAAATATTGTAGATCTGTACGATCTCACTGTTTTGTTCATTTTCCTTGAATTTGCGTTAACAATATAATAACATCTAATGGTACAAATAAAAAAACTACAGGGAATAAAATGTCATCAACAATTAGTGATAAAATATATAAAGATATCGTGAAATCCATAGTTGAAGGAGAAATAAATCAGGCTACTCTTTTGACAGAAAGAGGATTGGTTGAGAAATATAAAGTTAGTAAATCACCGGTTCGTGAAGCCTTAGTTAAGTTATGCAACCAACAAATCCTCCTAAGTTTGCCGCGCTACGGCTACCGTGTTTATTTAACAGATCGCAAGTATTTGTTGAGTATAATTCATTTTCGCCTACAAATAGAAACAAGCTATTTAGAAGAAAATTTTGATATATTCACTTCTCAGGACTATAAACGAATCCGTCAAACAATTATTCCTCTGGATAAAACCGCAATAAAAACGCCTATGGAATATTGGCAAAAAACCAGTGAATTTCATCTGGCTTTGGCCAAAACTTATCAGGATCCTTTTATGCTGGATTCACTTCGGTCTATTTTAGAAAAGCAGTTGATAACATTCTCAAATTTATATTGGAATAACTGGACAGAAATATCTGATCGAAAGTTTGTTGATCAACACAGCGATATTCTAAATGCAATTGAAGAACGCAACTTGGAAAAAGCACTTTATTATTTGCGTCTGGATATTAATTCATTTTAAACTATACGTTATCTACGCTAATATTTCACTTGTGTTGCTATAAAATCAGCTATATAACCACGTAATGATAGTATAACAAAGGCATTGGGGAAAACGAGCGTGCTTTACAACAGGTTTTTAAGTTGTAATTACACGCTCGTTCTGTTTACCTAATGTTCGCTGACATACTCTTGAGCTATTTTCCGAATATACTCCAAACGATTTTTGTCTATATCAGCACTAATAGTGCAGTCTGCCCCTAAAATAACTCCGTCCGTTCCGGCTGAATCCAACAACTCATAAACATATTTTTTCAGATCATCATAGCTTCCAGAATACAATATTGATCCCTGGCTATTATCAAAACCGCCCAACACCATATTGTGTTCCAAAATTTCTTTTCCTTCTTTGAGTGAAACATGTTCAGAGTGAGTGGCCCAGTTAAAGATTTTAGCAGGATAATCACGATATAGTCTAAGATCGTTGGTATAATTACCATAGCCGCAAATATGCAAAATTATGTTATCGGTATACTTCAGTATTTTGTCCAAAATCAGTAAATCGAGCGGACGCACATACTTATCATGAAAGTCTTTACCCAAACTTTTATCCTGTAAGGACTGAACGCTGTAGTAAATACCGTCAACCTTTGTTTCTGAAAAAAGTTTGTCTATCAAAACCGACACATCTGCCGCAATTTCTCTGCCTGCCGCTTCCATTGCTTCAGGATCGGAACGAAAAAGGCGACAAAACTTTTCCATGTCTTCATCATATTCCTCAAATTTTAGGCGAATATATTGCAATGGAGAAAAAATATTATAATAAGTAAAAGCTTCTCCATTAACAAAATTGGTGATTTCACTTACGTATTCAACCTGCTTTACAATCCATGGATGATTCTCGCCACATCTTGAAATTCTTTTCACATCATCTGTAGTAGAGATCAGTCCTTCGGTCATCGCAGGATGCCCGAAAAAGCCGTCAGACATAATTTTAACGAGGTCAGGTTTCATATCCAGATAAGCTTTTTTTTGCCCTGCTATAACCCGAGGCAGAACTGTAGGATCTGTTAAACCACAGTGATGATCGTGAAATGATACAAAATGATACCAAAATGACACCGGGACTCTGTCTAACTTGCCTCCATCCAAATATCTTGTCATTAATTCTTTTCTATCCATGTTATCCTCCTCTTTAATATTCCCTTTATCCTTTGAAATACTCCTGTGCAAATTCATGACAACAATCACGAATAAATCTCAGTCTCGTATCATCAATATCGTTTGGAACTGAACAATCAGCTCCCATGATATAGTCTTTAAATCCATTATTTTTGATCAACCTTAGCGCAAAATCTCTTAACTCTTCTTTATCACCACAATCAATAAGTGAATCAGGAGTATTCGGGAATCCGCCTAAAACAGCTTCAGCTTTGAAAAATTTTCTTCCTTCATCCAAACTAACTTTATCTGTACTGACCGACCAATTAAATACCTTAGCTTTGTAGTCTTTGTAATAAGCGAAATTATTTACACTACCTGCATAACCACAAATATGTAGTATATTGCTGTTGCTTATTGAATTAGCCAATTCTAATACAGGAAGTTCAATTGGCTTAATAATTTCCGCATACATTGATTCGTCATATAATTTACTTTGAATGTTTTGTACACAATAGTAAATACCATCTATTCCAGCTTCATGAAATAATCTTTTTACTAAAGACATAACATCTTTTTGCATTTCTTTTCCTGCTTCAAGCATTTCTCTGGGATACTTTTCCGCAAGTTCAACAAATCGCCTATAATCCAAATCTAAAAAATCAAAACGTATACGCAACATCTGCAAAGGTGAAAAAATGTTATAAAAGCAATATACTTCATCATGGAATGCGTCAACTAAACGTTTCACATGTTCGACTTGTCGCTCTATCCATGGATGATCTGGCCCAAGTGCTTTTATACTCAGTAAATCTTCCTTATCTTCGAAACGCTTGCCCATAATCGGAGGATAACCAAAAAAACCTTCATTCATCAATTTCATAATATCCGGCTGTACTGTATTGAAATATTTCAAATGGCCTTGATATGCCTTTTCTAGAACATCCGGACGTTCCAATCCTGCGAATTGATCAGCTCCAAGGATAAAGTGATGCCAAAAACCGCACGGTACACGAGGTACCTCTTCATGATTAAGCAAGCGATCTAAAAGTTCTCTTCTGTTCATATTATTCAGCTTTAATCTCCTTCGAAATTACGTCACACAATACGCCTATCTGATATGACATGGTTACTGCACCAGGATCCAAATGGCCTACACCCTTGTTTTTTTGATAACTTGCTCTACCTTTAACCGCTTCCATTCCTTTTGTTGCTTCAGCTCCATCTGCCGCAACTTGTTTAATTTCAGAAAAAATTGATTCAATATTTTCCTTGTTGACTAGACCTAGCTTAAATCTTTCTACTGCCGGTGCTAAAGCATCAATCATAGTTTTCATCCCAGGTTTCGCTTTACCTCGTTCTTGAATATCTGTAAGCATAGCATTTAAAACATCGCATAACTCGGCTAAACTCAATTCATTTTTGCCGGCAACAACCTTTGATGCTGCAATATATGCTCCGCCATACAAAACACCTGAAGAACCACCAATAACCGACATCATTGTCATACCAACTTTCTTCAGCAACTGATCCATCGGCATATCGGCAAGTTCGAATTTCATTTCCGCCAATCTATGAAAGCCCATGTCCATATTGCTCCAATGATCTCCATCTCCAGTTGCTGAATCCAATTCAGTTATATAGTCACCCTTATCATGAATATATTGATAGGCTTCAGCTAAATATTCCGCGTAAATTTTACCTGTAATTTTCATCATTTAACCTCTCTTCAAAGCTGCGGTATCACAAGGTGCCGCCAACAGTTCTTCCAATTCATCATTTAACTTAAGCAAAGAAACTGAACATCCGCCCATATCCAAAGCTGTCATATAGTTCCCGACTAGTGTATCAACCACGTTTATTTCTTTTTTTACCAGATATTCAGTAATATCTTTGTTAAGAATTAATAGCTCCATCAAAGGCGTTGCGCCCAATCCATTAACTAATAATGCAACTCTAGATTTTTCAAAATTGTAGTCTGCCAAAATTTTATCAAGCAAAGTTTTAGCCAATTCTTTGCTATTTGCCATTTTGGTTTTTTCAATTCCAGGCTCGCCATGGATGCCCATACCGATTTCACATTCATCATCATTTAATGAAAAACCAGGATGTCCTACTGCTGGCAATGTACAAGGTGAAATTGCCATCCCCATGGAACGCACATTCGCTATAGCCATCTCAGCTGATTTTTTCACCTCTGCTAAAGTTGCTCCAGTTGCTGCCTTTGCACCTGCTATTTTGTGTACAAATATCGTCCCTGCAATTCCTCTCCTGCCAGTGGAATATGTACTTTCCTCTACTGCAACATCATCACGTACAACAACATGATCAACTTCAATATTTTCCATTTTTGCCAATTCTTCAGCCAATTCAAAGTTCATTATATCCCCTGAGTAGTTCTTGATTATAAGAAGCACACCTTTGCCTGAATCAGCTCTCCTAATTCCTTCTAGAATTCTGTCAGGACTCGGTGAAGAAAATACATTGCCTGCAACAGCTGCATCAAGCATTCCACGACCGACATATCCAGCATGAGCTGGCTCATGTCCAGAACCACCCCCAGAGACAACACCGACGTTTCCGCTTTTTTGTTTATTGCATATAACTTCCGCTCCCGGAACATACTCCAATTGTGGGTTAGCTAAAGCTAGCCCGATCAAAGCTTCAGATACGACGTCATCCGGACAATTAATTATTTTTTTCATAGACCCTCCTATATTCCTAAATAAACTTTTCTTATTCGTTCATCATGTGCCACTACATCTGCTTTACCACTCATAGAAATTCGACCATTTTCTAGAACATATGCTCTATCAGATATCTTCAAAGCCATATTTGCATTTTGTTCAATTAACATTATTGTTAAACCCGCTTTAGCAATTTTTTGGATAAGCTCGAAAATTTGTAGAACTATGTTTGGAGCAAGACCGAGTGACGGCTCATCTAACAACAGTAATGTCGGCTCGTTCATCAGCGCCCTTCCAATTGCAAGCATCTGTTGTTCACCTCCAGACAGTGTGCCTGCTTGTTGCTTTACACGTTCTTTCAAGCGGGGAAAAAGTTCATAACACCTTTCAAATTGTTTCTTTATTTTTATCTTGTTCTTTACAGTGAAAGCACCAAGCCGCAGATTTTCTTCAACTGTTAACGCTGGAAAAACCTCACGCCCTTCGGGCGAAAGACTTATGCCTCTTTTTAATATTTTATGAGGCTCGATTTTTTCAATATGTTCACCCTTAAATTCAATTGTTCCTGAAGCAGCTTTCACAGTACCTGCAACTGTATTTACCAAAGTAGACTTACCTGCCCCATTCGCTCCAACAAGTGAAACTATCTCACCTGCATTAACATCTATATCGATATCTTTAAGAGCATGAATTGCTCCATAATAAGTGTTTAAACCTCTTATTTTAAGCATAGACTTCACCCCCAAGATATGCACTGATTACCTTCTTATCAGTTGAAACTTGTTTAGCATTTCCTTCGGCAATCAAACACCCGTTTTCCAAAACATATAAATAATCTGAAACATTCATTACCACTTGCATATCATGTTCAATCAAAACTACAGTGATGCCCAATGATTTCAATTTCCTTATAAATGCTAACAGTTCTGCCGACTCTTGGGGATTCATGCCAGCTGCAGGCTCATCCAGTAATAGCACTCTTGCACCCGTTGCTAAAGCTCTGGCTATTTCAACTTTTCTTTGATCGCCATATGGCAAAGATCCGGCATATTCATCTTTTTTGTTATATAGATTCAATTCATACAACAATTCCAAACATTTCTTGATATTATCAGCTTCTATATGCCTAAACTTCTTACTTTTCAAAGTTGACTGAAACAACCTGTAATCAGTATGAATATGTGTTCCGGTCAGTACATTTTCCAAAACACGCATATCTGAAAAAAGTCTTATGTTTTGAAAAGTACGCGACAAGCCTTGACGTACAATCTCTTGAGGACGTAGCCGATGAATTTCATTTCCTTCAAAAACTATTTTTCCGGTTTGTGTACGGTAGACACCTGTAAGCAAATTAAAAACCGTTGTTTTCCCTGCTCCGTTAGGTCCGATCAAACTGACAATTTGTCCTTTTTCAACTTTGAAGCTTAAATTAGTCACGGCTTTAATACCGCCGAATGCTATTGAAATACTTTGCACATCTAATACTGCTTCTTTCATTGTAGTTTCTCCCTTGTTTGCCTTTGCATAAAAATATTTTCTATATCTTTTCCAATAGGATAAGGTTTTTTAGAACGCCAGCCTAAAATTCCTTGCGGCCGGAAACGCATCATAATCACTAATATGAGTCCATAAAGGACAAATCTGTAGTCCAACAATGAACGGGAAATCTCAGGCAACAAAATTAAAATAAACGAACCAACATACATACCACGTATAGTTCCCATGCCACCCAGAATAACAATACTTAAAATCAAAGTAGAAACATCAAAAGTAAATGTATTTTGATCAATGTAACCAAGCTGAATAGAATACAAGCTACCGGCAAGTGCGCAAATTACAGCTGCTAGAATGAACGCAATCACCTTATAATATGTAACTTCAATTCCCATCATTACACCTGCTGTTTCATCTCCTTTGACAGCTCTAAAGGCTCTTCCCATCTTACTGTTTACCAAACGATGGCAAAACAAAGTAACCAATAATAGACAAATTAAAGTCAAAATATAAAGTCCACCGTTGTAAATGGAAAATTTAAGACCTAGAATCTTAGGTATCGGTATGTTTCTTATGCCCAACGGACCGTTAGTAACCGGCTGCCATACAATTATTATCGTCCTAATTATTTCTCCAAAACCCAGCGTGATAATCGATAAATAAGTGCCGGTTAACCTCAAGCTTGGTAATCCTACAACTAATCCAAAAACAGCAGCTACTAACAAACTTAACAACAATGCTGGAAAAAAGTTAAAGCTATAAGTCTTTGTAAGTATAGTTGTTACGTATGCCCCTATAGCTACAAATCCAGCCTGCCCTAACGATACTAACCCGGTATAGCCTACCAAAATATTCAGGCCAAGTGCCATCATAGTGTAAATTAACATTTTTACTGCTAAATTCATAACGTACGAATTATTGACATAGAACGGGAACGCTAATGCCAGCAAAATTATCATTATCAAAATCAGCTTTAAACGCAACGGGGTAAAAAAGCTCTTAATAATATTGGTATTCATACTTTCTTAATTCCTTTCCGCCCGAAGAAACCGTTAGGCTTGATGACTAAAACTACAATGAGAATAATGAAAGCCATACTGTCTCTAAATTCAGAACCAAGTGCCGTTGCCGCTACAGATTCACTAACACCAACAATAAGACCGCCAAGCAGTGATCCAGGTAAACTACCGATTCCGCCCAATACTGCAGCAGAAAAAGCTTTTAGACCAGCGGTATATCCCATGTTGGGATATACCATTCCGTAATAACTGCTTACAAGTGCCCCTGCGATGGCAGCAGAAACTCCACCCAAGAAAAAGGTAAATGATATGACAAAATTAACATTGATTCCCATAAGTCCAGCCGCTTTAATATTCTGTTCACACGCCCGCATTGCCAATCCGATGCGAGTAAAATGTACTACACCCACCAGTAAAAGCATCAAAGCCAATGAAATACAAAACATATATAACTGGACATACGTTACCTGTATTCCCCCAGCTGTTAAATATTCGGTTGGGAAGAGAACAGGGAATGGCTTTTTTTGACTACCAGCAAAAGCGATCAGCAAATTGGTTATAATACCCGAAATGCCTATAGTTGTTATAAGGGATGCTATATTAGCCGCTTTCCGCTTGCGCAACGGTTCCAATGATGTTTTGTCTACAATTACCCCAAGAATTCCGGTAATTAATGTGCCGATTAATATTGCTGGCACAATACCTATATTTGTTGCTAAAAGAAAGAGGATTGCATTAGCCCCGAAAGCATAAACTGATCCGTGTGAAAAATTTACTAAGCGAAGTATACCGAAAACCAAAGAGTATCCAACCGCAATTAATGCATAAGTCATACCCAAAGTTAACCCATTAAAGATCTGCTGCCAAAGCATATACGTCTCCTTTATTTAAGTAGACCGAATTGGCCATTTTCAATCACTACATAAGTGAATGCTTTTTCAACATCACCGTTTTTGTCAAACTTAGTGTGACCTGTAACGCCTTCATACTCCAGCTCCAAAACGGCATTTTTCACTTTTTCAGGATCTTGAGAACCTACCTTAGCAACCGCCTGCAAATAAACTCCGACTGAATCATATGCTTGTGCGGTTAAGGCACTTGGTTCATTACCATATTTCTCTTTAAAATCATGTACAAAAGTTTTTATATTTTCTTCGTTTGATTTAGAGAAGAAAATCACCGGGAAAGCCACCCCTTCTACACTTTTTCCTCCTAATTCCAACAAATATTGAGAATATGCGTTTGAAAAACCAACCAACTTTATATCGGGATCGACTTCCTTGTATTGTTTAGCAACCGGTGCTAATAAATTGTACATACCTACAGCTATTACCACTTCAGTTCCGGCTTCCTTAAGCTTAGTTATTGCTGGTCGATAATCATCTGATCCCTCAATAACTTCTTCATGAGCCACAACTTTGGAGCCGTCTTTTCTTTTTTCTATCAATTGCTTAACGATTGCAGCCGTACTTACACCCCAGTCAGTTTTTATAGAAATAATACCTACTCTTTTCTTATTAAATTTATCCACAGCAATATCTATACTTGCCGCAGCTTCCTTATTGATTATCGTGTTATTCCTGATGATATATTCCCCAATGCTTGAATAATCAGGATGCGATGCAGAAGGAGAAATTTCTAAAATCTTATTTTCATTGTAAAGAGGAGCCGCAGCCATACAAACTCCACTTGCAAAATGACCTATAACTGCCTTTATATCCTTGGCACTAACAATTTTGTTAGCCACCGATACGCCTTCTTCAGGTGAGTTCTTGTCATCAAACTTTTCAATTACTATTTTTTTGCCTAAAACTCCACCAGACTTGTTGAATTCTTCTGCCTTCATTTCTGCAGCTTGAACAAATCCAAGTCCATATTCCGCATTATCTCCAGTTAGCGGTCCAACCACAGCAATTTTGATAGACTCAGACCCTTGTGTTTGGGCTTGTTCTTTACCATCTTCCCCTTTATTACATGCAGTGACTGAAAGAACTATAGCGGTTGCCAATGTGGCGGCAATAATTTGTTTTCCTAATTTCATAACTTCCTCCTAAGGTTACCCTAAACGTTGACACATTAATGTCTCATCCTCTAAACAACTTTTTCTAATTTTAAAATAGATATTTAAGCCTTCCCCCTTCCAACTCATTGATTAATTTATCTAACACTGAATTTTTTAAACTATCTTAAGACTAATAATGTTACTGATATTATTTGTAGTATTATCAGCTGATGCATTTACTATAGCATATTGCTTATTTGATAGCAATAAACAGCCTTTATTTTCGTCATAATGCACAATTTATTGCCTTCAAATATGACATCGATCAAAAGAAATACATTTTAAGAAGAAAGAATTTTTTGGGGCTCGAATAGAAAAAAAAACGGCGCAACCGGATAGACCGGCCACGCCGAATTTTACAAATTGAGAATTTAAACTTTACGATAGGCTTCAAGGCCGAAGCTACCTATAGCCACTATTTAGTTTTTATGCAGCTAGAGATAAGTTTTGAAAAATCGGTAATGGAAGCAGATTGTAAAGCGACTTTACCGGGGCCGGTGACGACCGTATCGAACAGACCCTCGCCTCCGAACACGATATTTTTAAGCCCTGAAACCACCCTAACATCAATCTGGCAAGTTTCATCTATCATAGCAACTGCGCCGGTATCGCATACAATGCTTTCATTAGGAGCCAAATCGTATTCCTTTATATACCCATCAAGTTCAAGGAAAACCATACCAGGTCCAGTGATTTTCTGCATAATGAACCCCTCACCGCCAAAATAGCCGGAACCGATATTTTTCTGAAAAAACACTCTCAGACTTACTTGGTCTGTCGCGCAGAGAAAAGCCGATTTCTGGCACACGATGCTTTCTCCATTTCTTAGTTCACGAGCAATTATTTTGCCCGGAAAAGATGAGGCAAAAGCAATTTCACTTTCACTGAACGCCGTGTAACTGCTCAAAAAAAGGCTTTCACCTGATAGCATACGACCAAACATACCGCCTATTCCTCCATGTGACTCGGTTTCCGTGCGTATGTCCCCTCGCATCCAACGTCTGCCTCCGGCTTCACTTATTAATCTCTCACCTGGATTCAAATTAATTATAACAACCGGTAAGCTGCCTCCTTCAATTGAATACCTCATATTTCCCTCCTCTGTGAACTTAAGTATTAACCGCCAGTCTGTTTTATTATTTCACCGCCATACTCTTCGTCTGTCACCGCACTCGTAGATGACGGAAATAACACCTTATCATCTTAGATATTCCATTGGATCAACTGTATTGCGGAGTTGACGTCGTGGATTATTGGCATCATAGACTTCAAAATGCAAATGCGGACCAGTCGACATACCGGTGCTGCCACAATGGCCGATAACTTCACCAGCTTGCACCACTTGACCTACACTTACCGTCACATCCAAAAGATGCCAATATCCGCTGCCGAGTCCATTACCATGATTTATCTGAACATAATTTGCCTGAGGTGCATACATACTGCCTTGATACGGAGCGTTTGCCGTAACCACAACGCCTGTCCACGCTGCTACGACGGGAGCTCCGCCTGCATTCGGGCCTGATATGTCCGTACCGGTATGAAGATAGCCGTTGCCTGCGTCAAATGACATGTTGCGCCAACCGTAAGGTGATGATATTTCGGTAAAATTCGGCAAAGGCCAGACCGGCTTACCATGATAGCCAGGAAGTGAACCTCCGGCAAGGCTGTTGGCGGTTGCGCTGAGTGCAGGTGTGTTGTTACCGCCGATAATGAAACTGCCGTCATTACCGTTTTGAGGCGAACTTTGATTACCAATTTGATTACCAATTTGATTATTATTTTGGCGAGCCTGTTGCGCCTTTTTTGCCGCCTGCGCTTTCTGTTCCTCCAATTTGGCAATCTTGGCGGCCAAAGCCTTGCTGTTGGCAACGTACGTGGCCTGAGCGGCTTCCTGCTCAGCCAAGGTACGCGCAAGATCCTGTTCTTCCGTACCTCTCTGTTGTAAAACAGCACTGAGTTCATGGTTTTTGCCGGTCGCATCAACTATTCCCTGCTGTAAGTTTTCCAATTCTGCTTCTTTGTCTTTGAGGAAACCGACATACTCTTGCGCCGTCTTTTCGGCTAATTTTCCTGCTTCAGCGGCAACTTCCTCCGTGTGTTTCAGCTCGGTAATCATATTAGCATCAGTGGTTGCGATTGCCGAAATCATGCGAATATTACTGAAAAATCCAGACAAGCCGTGTGAATCAAGCAATATTTCCAACCAGCTGCGTTGACGATAATAGAACATTGCCGCCAAGCGCTTTTCATACTCATCCTGTTTATTGACTAAAGTCTGATGTGCTTTTTCTTGCTCCTGCAGCCTTTGTTTCAAGGTTTCCTGAGCATATTCCAACTGATTGGCAATTCTTTCTTTTTCAGCCATTGCTCCATCCTTGTCCGACTGCAATTTAGCCAATTCGTCTTTAAGCTTTTGGCTGCGATTTTTTAGTTCGGACAATTCCTGCCGTTTTACGGCCAATGCTTTTTTGTTACGCTTAATATCTTCGGTCATATCACGACCTGCAACCGTAGGAAGAGGCTGATTTTTACCTTGGTCAGTAGTGTTTTGCGCTGCAACCGGAAAGGCGTTAAAAACGTTGGTCAACATCAATCCTGCCGCTACAACAGTGAGAATCGTTTTTTTGAAATTCAAGCCAATTTTATTATTTTTCATATCAATATTTTCATCCATTAAATTTCATCAAAAGTAATGCACAACCTATTCATTAGGAATAACTGTTGTTTCCAAGCCGTCCGTATATAATACATATACGTCTAAACGACCCGAAGCCACCTGCACGTGAAAGCTCTGCGCAGTATGGCACGGACAATTACTTAGTGCAAATACATCTGTGCTCTTTATCGTAACACCACACAACGGGTATGCCAACCCACTACTTGTAACATTTTCAGCAAAATCCGGTGACAATAACGAAACGATGTCAGGCTTGCCAAGCAAATCGCGACTCCAATCTAGCCTCATTTCACTTTTGCCGGAGAGACGAAAAATAAAGGTTTTTCCGTCAGTTAAAATTACTTTAACGCCCAAGCTAGCGAGTCTTGTCGCCAATGCCATATTGCCTTGTTGATGATCCGGCCGATTTTCGCTCAAAGCCCCGATTAACCAAGCTTCATCGTTCGGCTGCCACTTGACCGCCTGTACCGCGATTTCGCCGTCGGTAAGATCTTTTGCTCGCGGAAAACGTAAACATGGTATATGCTTTTGCGTCAAGGTATTCTGCAAGGCCGGCGACAATGAGTCGAAATCCCCGAAGACACTTTCAGGCAGCAAGCCCATGGTCAAAGCGTGGACGGCACCACCATCAGCAGCATATATGGTTGCAGAACTTAAATTCCTCTCCTTTAGCATGAACTGCATTGCCCGGCTGAAAAAAAAGTTGCCGCTCAAGAAAATCAAATATTTGGCCATTGTGCTATTTACCGGAAGCCGCTTGGCAATCGACTGCAAAACTTTTCAATGGACAAAGGGCGGCAAATTCGCGCAAGACCTCGGTCGGATCCAAAGCTCCAAAAACCGCGCTGCCGGCAACCATTGCATCAGCTCCAGCCCTGTACACTGCGTCAATATTGGCAAGACCTATACCGCCGTCAACTTCAATGTGCACGTTCAAACCTTCCCTGTCGATCATACTACGCAAATTTTTTATCTTGCGCATTACCTGAGGGATGAACTTTTGGCCTCCAAAGCCAGGATTAACCGACATAAGAAGAACCAAATCTAAATCGGGCAAAATATCCGTCAATAGACTCACCGGGGTAGCTGGATTTAGAGCTACTCCAGCTGACATTCCGGCTGATTTTATTGCCTGCACGACACGATGTAAATGGGGGCAAGCTTCTAAATGTACAGTCATGCCGTCGGCCCCCGCAGCTGACAAGCCTTCTATATAGTCCATAGGATCAGTAACCATCAAATGGCAATCAAATGGCAGCTGGCTGTAGGCTCGAATCGCTTTTACTATCGGTACGCCAAACGTTAAATTAGGCACAAAATGGCCGTCCATTATATCTACATGGATCCAATGAGCAACTCCGTCCAGCTGCTGAATTACCGTTCCTAGCTTGGCGAAGTCAGCCGAAAGTATTGACGGGCAGAACTGAGCCTGTCCTCGGGTAATATTAAAACTCGGTAGCATATAGCTTCATTCCCCTTCCTTTATTTTTGCAAAATATTCCGTATGTACCACACAATTCACATAATTCATATAACTCGCACAATTCAAATAATCCAAATAATCCAGGAAACTGCCTGCCCCCTATAGTCTGGGCCGTAAACGATCTTTGCCATAAGCAGTCTTGTGGCTGAGCAAAAGGCGGCGAAAAAAACTATATCTGTCATAACGTGCCTTTAACATCGGTGTCTCAGTCACCAATCTCAGCACCTCGCACCCCGGTTCGTTTAAATGTCGACAACCGGCAAACCGGCAAATTTCGTTTGAATGCAGTTCTGGATAGGCCGGCAAAATTTGGTTTTCTTCCACCCCGATTTCAGCTAAATCCAAAGAAGAAAAGCCCGGCGTATCAGCTATATAACCGTTAAGGCATGGGAAAAATTCCACGTGCCGAGTTGTATGACGACCTCTGCCAAGCTTGCTGCTGACTTTTCCGGTAGACATTTTTTCTGCATCCAAAAGCTTATTAATTAATGTAGACTTGCCTACTCCAGATTGACCTGATAACGCAACCATGCGTCCCGCGATAAAGGGAAACAGCTTGTCACGGCAAGAGCTTTCGTAACCGCCTGCCCTTCCATTTTCGTAAGCACTTTCATCAGCTACCTTATCTTCGGTTGCTGAAATAACGCAGGTGAAGCCTGCCGCTTGATAAGCCTCTATTTCACGCTGCGTCGCTTCTCTGTCGGCAACTGGCAAACGATAAAACAAATCGCTTTTACTAAAATATATTATTGCTTTGAGCCCATTTAAGGCTGCTATAATCAGCATCTTATCAACGAAGTACCAGTCAGGTGCCGGGTCAGTCAAGGCAACAACAATAATTATACTGTCCAGATTAACCAGCGGTGGACGAATCATAATATTCTTTCTGGCCTCAACTGCATAAATGCTATACGGGCAATCCGGATCGCCCGACTCAACCAAGCTGACCCGATCTCCAGGGAGCAGGCGCAATTTGTTTTTGCGGAATATTCCCCGCGGTTTAGCCATGTAAAGCCTGGGTTCAGCGTCCTGAACCTCCTTCGGTCGGTCTTCTTGCCGGCAGTCTTCTTGTCGGCAACCAGTTTGCGGCCCTTCAGCAACCGTGTACAAACCGCCAACCGCTTTTACTACCGTGCCAGATACTTTCACCATACTACGTTACGGCTCCGGAATGCGATTGAAAAAATCATTCGAGCTCCCGCCGCTGTGGGAATCGTCCGATTCAGTCTCGCGGGCACGAGCCTTAGCTGCTTCCAACGTTACCGGAGTACCCTTAGCAACATCTACGGACGGTGCCGGATCCTGCCCGACTACGACGTAGTCATCTGCATCATCACTTTCGTCATAACCCTTGATATCGCCCAAACTCAGCCCTTCTTTTTCTAAGAGAGCCTCCGCGTCCTTTAACTTTAAGCCACTGAGTTTAGGGACGGTAATCAGTTTTTGTCCGCTACTTACGTAAAGTTTCACCGTATAACCCGGTTTTACTTTAGCATTCGGGCCAGGATCAGTTTTAATTATATGGTCCTGCGGAACTTTATCATCCGCTATCGATTCGATTTGAACGTTCAACTTTCTCTCGCCGCGCAGATAGTTCTCGACTTCAATAACGCTTCGGCCGGCATAGTCTTCCAACGCGAACTCACTGGTTCCCTTGCTTACAGTCAGTTGTAACGTATTCAAAGTTATCTGCTTAATCAATTTGCCTTCCGGCAGATTCTGTGCAATGATAACCCCTTCCGGCTTGGTATCAGAATATTCCTGCTTCGTGGAATAAGGCACTTTTAACCGATTAAGCTCATCACTTACCTCGTCAAAACGCCGATTGACATAATTGCCTAGCGGGGTGCCCCGTTCCTCCGACGAACCCGTTTTTAAATTATTTGCTAAGCCGCTCAAAGCGTAGACGAAAAAGGCGATAATTAAAGTTATGCACAACAAAGAAACCATTGCGACTATAATGGACTCTCGCCTTCTTTTTTTGCGGCGTTCATATATTGACCTCTCCAAATTGCGCACCTTGTTAAAAGCGTTGCCATTGGTGTAGCTGCTGGGCATAACGGTGGTCTTTTCCGCCTGTTTGGGATCCGGATGAACTATGCCGTAGGTTCCGCCGGGATTTTGTTGAAATCTTGCCAGTTCCTGCCCCAGTTCTTCCGCTGACTCATAGCGTTCGGTGGGCAATTTACGCATACATTTCATAATAATGTTGCTCAAACCAAGCGGCAAAGACGGATTTAACTTGATCGGCGGAACAGCCTCATTCTGCAGATGCATTATAGCAACCGCCACATTGGTGTCGCCGTCGAACGGCAGCTGGCCGGTAACCATTTCGTACATCATTATGCCTAAGGAATACAAATCACTTTTTGCGCCGACAATGCCACCGCGCGCCTGCTCCGGAGAGAAATAATGCACCGAACCCATTGCGCTGCCGCCAGATAAAGTTATCGTATTTGCCGTCGATGCACGAGCTATCCCGAAGTCGGTGACTAAAGCACGATGATCGCGGGTAATCATTATATTATGCGGTTTAATATCACGATGTACGATACCGTGGGCATGAGCATTTTGCAGAGCCGCCACCACTTGAAGGCAGATCGGCACTGCTACCCGCCAATCCAACTTACCGTATCGGTCGATCATTTCTTTTAATGTCATGCCCTCAACATATTGCATGACCATATAGCGGATCTCATTCTCCTCGCCGACGCCGTAAACTTTAACAATATTAGGGTGGCTCAAGCTTGATGCAGCTTTTGCTTCAATATCAAAACGATGCACCAATTCTTCATCGTCCAACAACTCAGGTTTCAATATTTTTACGGCTACACGAGCTTGATTTTGCATATCAGTTGCTAAATAGACATTAGCCATGCCGCCCTGCCCAATTAAGCGAATAATTTTAAATCTCTGCGCCAACTCCATACCGATTAAGTTGTCATTTTGATTTTTTTCCACTTTAACTTCCCCCGTTATTAAATAAAGCCTACCACCACAGTAACATTGTCGCCGCCGCCGTTTTGATTGGCTTGGTCGATAAGGTTTTGGGCGCAGCTCGTCGGATCCGTTGAATTAGATAGTATTTCATATATTTCCTGATCTGTAGCATAGCCATACAGCCCATCCGTACAGAACATCAATCGGTCACCTAAACTGAGTTTATACACATAAACATCAGCTGAAATATATTCGGCAACCCCTAAAGCCCTAGTAATAATATGCCTCCCGGAATGGTGCAAAGCCTGTTCCTGCGTGATTTCACCGCGACGCAACAGCGCATTGGTCAGCGTATGATCAGTGGTTAAAACTTGTAACTTACTCTTATGTTTGCGATAAACGCGACAGTCGCCCACATGGCTGATAATCAGCAGATCGTCCATTACCAGACCTATCGTCAAAGTTGTTCCCATTCCTGTATTCTGAGGTGAAAGAAGGGATTCGAGATAAACTTTGACGTTGGCACGTTCGGCAATTTCTGCCAAAATCTCCCCCATTTCTCGCGGCGATAAATGCGAATTGATTTCTTTGCGTAAGCTGCCTGCCGCATACGTAGCGGCAACCGATGAAGCTAGCTCACCTTTGTTGTGTCCGCCCATTCCGTCAGCCAAAACAACTCCTGATCCGCCTGCTAAATCGGGAATAATCACGAAAGAATCTTCATTATTTTTACGTATCAAGCCGCAATCGGATTTGCCAGCAAAAAGCACACTCATTCTCCGCCACCTCGCCGACGCCGCAATTGGCCGCAAGCAGCCGCAATATCACTGCCCAGCTCGCGCCGGACCGTCGCTGTAATGCCGTGCGCGGTCAGATAATCTAAGAAATTTTTAGTGGAAGTTTTGGAGCTGCGGTGATAAAGACTGCCAGGAAATTCGTTGGCCGGAATAAGGTTTACATGGCACAGGAGGCCGTGCAAAAGCTTGGACAGCTCCGCAGCTTCCTGTAATCGATCATTGACATCGGCGAAAAGGGCATATTCGAAAGTTA